>JAYUYE010000968.1:0-2968 GCA_043752985.1 Myxococcales bacterium | reverse complement strand
GCTCGTTGGTCGGGCTGATCTCGTGCGACTCGAGCCAGTTCTGGATGTGCCAATGCAGGAGGTCCGCGCGGTACGAGAACCACCGCTCGCGCTCGGCGGGATACGCGAGCAGGACATCTTTGAACCGGCGGAACGCGCCCTTGCCATCGATCGAGATGATCAGCCGCTCACGCAGGGGCTCGTCGACGACGGAGCCGACAAAGCGCTCCATCCAGCGATACTGCTCGCGACTCGACGCCGGCTCGACGCGGAGAAAGTTGCGGATGTTCTCGGAGACCTGCTGTCGGTTGATCGCGGCCTCGGGTTCACCGGTCGTGATCGTCAGGACGCGACCCGTGGTCAGGTCGAGGTAGCTGTCGGTGTCCGGTGAGTTCCGCTCGACCGCGATCTCGAGGGCATCCCAATCAAGATCGATCCGAGCCGGACCACGGGGGACCGCCAGCGAGCTAGGCGCTAAAGGGCGAACAGGCATAAGTTAAGTGCGGGCGAGGACTGGAAGAACCTACTTGCCGGTAGGGGAGCCCGCCGCAACAGCCTAGTGGGTCAGCATCGCTCTGGCAAGCGTGCCCTTGACTCCGGCGAGCAACCGAGTAAGTTCCGCGGTCCATGGCTCGCGTTACCGTCGAAGACTGCCTCGATAAGGTCCCCAATCGGTTTGCGCTGGTCGTGCTCGCGGCGGAGCGTGCTCGTCAGCTGTCCCGCGGCGCCACTGCCGGCGTCGATTGCGACAACAAGCCCGCCGTCACCGCGCTGCGCGAGATCGCCGCGGGCCTCGTCTCGTTCCGCGAGGATGTTCGCAACACGGTCACCGAGTTCATCGTCGAGCGCCGCAAAGCCGGCTTCATGTGAGCCGCTCGGCCTGATCGGTCGATCTTACGATCGGGATCGGGCTGAAAAATTGCTCCCTTCCGCCGCGAGCGCCAAAGATGGCGCTGTGCTGGAGGCTCCGTTCACGATTCGTCGCCTGCTCGTCCGTGGCGAGCTGGTTCGCCTGCTGTACCGGCTCGGTCAGCAGGGTGCGAGCGGCGTCCTCACGTTCAACATCCGCGCGCCGAAGACCGAGGTCTTCGTGCTGCGTCGCGGCCACGTCGTCGTCGGCGACGGTGAGCTCGTCCGCAAGACCGTGATCGGTCGGCTCGCGCGGTTGCTCGCGCTCGACGATGTGATCTGCACGTTCGACGGCAACATCACGGCATATCCACCGGGGGCGACGCATCAGATCTCGCTGACCGGCTGGGCGCGCCATCACCTCGAAGCGCAGCTCGACGGCGCGCTCGCCGAGAAGCTCGTCCGCGAGCTGGCCGGGATCCGGCTGTGCCTGCGCCCCGAGCTCACCCCCGAGGCGATCGACGAGGCCGACCGGCGGATGCTCGCCGCGATGGGGCAGCCACGCCGCCTCGATCAGATCTGGCCGCTCGCGCGGACGCCGCGGTTTCGCCTGCTCGCCTTCATCCACTTCCTCCGCAGCGTCGATGCGCTCGAGACGCTCGGTGTCGTCGCAGAACGCAGTGCCCCGCACCGCATCGTCGATGCGCGCCGCGATGCCGCGCTTCGTCTGCTCGGGATCCAGGAGGGCGCCGACCTCGAGTCGGTAAAACGCGCGTATCGCAAGCTCGCGCGCGCGCTGCATCCCGATCTCCAGCCCGATGCCGATGCCCAGCGTCGCCGCACGCTCGAGCGCCGGTTCGCCGAAGTCACCGCCGCGTACGAAGTCCTGCTCTAGCGACGCTAGCTGTGCGGAGGGGCGAAGATCCAGCCGTCGTCGGCGACCCAGCCCTCGGGCGCGGTCCAACCGTCGCGCGCCCAGAGATAGGCGGTGTACGCGCTGATCACGGCGTCGAAGCAGTGGTCGTTCCCGAGGACGTCCTCGCGCGCCATCCGGCTCTGCGGCGCGAACGACAGATCGCCGAGCTGTTCGAGGATCACGGCGCGCGTCCGCCATGGATCGGCGTCGCGCTTGTAGCCCCGCGCGGCCTTCACGCCGCACAGCGCGGCGACCGTCGCCTGCGGCGAGACCTCGAGCAGGTTCTCGTGAAGCTGGAAGCCAGATCCGCGTAATCGGCGGCGCAGCTGAGTGGCGCGCGCGGCGACTGCGCCCGTGGTGTTGCCGAGTGAGGACAGCGGCAACAGCCCACGCTCGTAGTGCATCACGACCTCGGTCGCGCGATGCGAGTACGGCGCGAGCCGCGCCTGCGCGGGCTGCTGCGGACGCGCGCTGCCGCCGACCGTCGCGGCCGAGACCTTGCGCATGAGCCCGCGACCGGTGGTCCGGAGCCAGACGACGCTCGGATCCGCGCATGCCTCCATGCCGGGACACACGGGGCGCTCGCAGCGGCCGCACGCGGTCTGGGTCAGGGGTGCGTCGATCGCGATCACGCGCGAGCCGACTTCACCATCCGTGAGCCGGTGCAGGAGGGTGTCGTCGGTCCACAGCTGGCGACTCGCCCGCGTGGCGACCTCGATCACCTCGGCGCCGTTCGGCCCCATCCGGAGCTCGGCAATGGCCGTGGTCTTGCCCCGGCCTCCTCCGAGGTCGACCCCGACGAACCTGGAAAATGCGCGCCTCACCGGCAGTTATCTCGTTGTAGCACGATCACAGGTTCTGAAATCTTCATACCTCACTGGTGTTTGGCGCAAAGTGCTGGGTATCTGCCGCGCCCTGTAAGGCCCGGCGACCAGCCGCGTTATGTACCGGGGCCAGCTCCGGGAACTCGGCCTCACTGTGACTTCGTATGGATCGGATCGAGACCTTCAAGACCTTCATCGCGCGGTCGCCCGCGGATCCGTTTCCGCGCTACGGCCTGGCCATGGAGTACAAGGGCGCCCTGCTGCACGCCGATGCGTGGGCGCAGTTCGAGGAGCTCCTCACGAAGTTTCCCGACTACGTGCCGACCTACCTCATGGCGGGCGGAACCCTGCTCGCGCTCGGCCGGACCGATGACGCTGCCGCGACCTTCCAGAAGGGGAT
>JAYUYE010000967.1:0-7397 GCA_043752985.1 Myxococcales bacterium | reverse complement strand
CCATGAACTGCTGACTCTGGCGCTCGATTTGCTCGGCGTTCTCGATGATCTTCGCGAGCTCGGTCGCTGGATCGCCGACGGTCTGCTCCAGCGAGTAGCGCATCGACAGCAGCTGCGAGCCGAACTGTCCCGCCGTGGGGCGCCGCTTCGGATCGCGTGAGAGAGCGGTCATCAACAAGGCATCGAGCTCCGGCGTCAGCCGCGAGTCGGCTTCGCTCGGCCTCCGGACCTGAGCCTCGCGCACGGCACGCAGTGCCTCGAGATCGGGCATGCCCGAGAACAGCCGCTGGTTCGTCACCAGCTCCCACAGCACGACCGCCACGGCGAACACGTCGCTGCGCGGATCGATGTGCTCGTTGCGCGCCTGCTCCGGAGAGATGTACGCAAACTTTCCGCGCACGCCACCCGTTCCGGTCTGTTCCTGTTCGGCGCGCTTCGCGATGCCGAAATCAGTCAGCTTGATCTCACCCGCTCGCGACAGCAGGATGTTCGACGGCGACACGTCGCGATGGACGAGTGCCATCGGCTTGCCATCGGGAGCCTTCGCAGTGTGCGCGTGCTCGAGCGCTTCGCAGATCTCGGCGCCGATGTGGAGGCAGAGATCGAACGGAATTCGCCGGCGCTTGGCTTCGACTCCGCGCTGCACGGCACCGAGATCCTTGCCATCGACGTATTCCATGACGAGGAAGTACTGCGCGTCGTCACCAAGCCCGACGTCGAAGATCTGGACGATGTTGCGATGCTTGAGGAGCGAGAGGACCTTGGCCTCCGCGATCAGGAGCTCGACGAACCGCTTGTCCTGCGAGAGATGGGGCAGGATGCGCTTGATCGCAACGGGCTTCTCGAAGCCGCCGGCGGCCACCGCCTTGCCGCGGAAGATTTCCGCCATGCCGCCGACGCCGATACGGTCCAGCAGCTCGTAGCGCGTCACGTGCGGGCATTCTATCACGCTGCTGGCCACGCCACCGGCGATCACCGCACGCTCGGAGTACAGTGCGCAGGTGCACCGGATCGCCGCGCTTCTCGACGACGCACTGGGGGCTGGCCTCGGCTCGGCCGCCGCCGTCTCCGTGGGAGACGAGGGCCGCGAGGTCGCGCGGCTCAGTCGGGGAATCAGCCGACGGCTGCCGTCGCCGGGAGTTCGCGTCGACGAGCAGACCTGGTTTGACGTTGCCTCGCTGACCAAGCCGATGGCTACCGTTGCTTCGGCGATGGTGCTCGTCGGTGAGGGCCAGCTCGGTCTCGCGGACCCGATCCGCCGCTGGCTTCCGAACGCATCCTCGACAGGAACCGTGCGCGAGCTCCTCGGTCACGCTGCCGGGTGCGCCGCGCACGTCGAGTTCTTCCGCAAGCTGCGCATGGGCTCGCACGCCGATCCGCGCGCGGAGCTCGTCGGGCTGGCGGCTGAACATCCCGCATCTGCACCGGGCGTCGCCGCCGTCTACTCGGATCTCGGATACATCATGCTCGGCGCGATCATCGAGCGTGCCTCCAACTCACGGCTCGAGGATGCGTACACGGATCTCGTGGCGGAGCCGCTCGGGCTCGACGCGCGCTATCCCGGGACGAGCACGATCTCGATCGCGGCCGCCACGGAGCTCGACGATCGCGAGGGCCAGTCGTGGCTCGTGCAAGGCCGCGTGCACGACGAGAACGCATACTTCGGCGGGGGCGTATGCGGACACGCGGGCCTGTTCGCGCGGCTCGGCGATGTCTCCACGTTCGCCGCCGCGATCCTCGATACGGTGAACGGTCGCCCGCGCGGTCGGCTGCGCACGGATGTGGTGCAACAGTTTCTGTCGGAGAGCGCGGCACCGGGGGCCTCGTGGCGCCTTGGCTGGGATACGCCGTCGCCAACGCCGGGCGTCTCGCAGGCCGGTGATCGCTGGCCGCGCGAGCACGCGGTCGGTCACCTCGGTTTCACCGGCACGTCGCTGTGGCTCGATCTCAAGCGTGGCCGCTGGGTCACGCTCTTGACCAATCGCGTGCACCCGACGCGCGGCGGTACGGGCGCCGACGACATCAAGGCGCTGCGCCGTGCAGTCAACGACGCCGCGATCGGGATGCTCGAAGGCGAGTAGTCGCCCGCCGCGATGGCACGCGCTCCGGCGATCACAGCGTGATGCGCGTGACGTTGTGGCAGGGTGCGAGCCCTGCCGCGCGATCGATCAGCCAGTTACGCGGTGGCTCGCTCGTTGCTCAACCCGGGGCATGATCAAGACACTGCTCTCTTCCTCCGCGATCGTGTTCATCCTGTGCGCGCCCGCGCTCGCGCAACCCGCGGCCAGGCCGGTCGCGCCCGCTCCCGTCGTTGCAAGTCCACCGATGAAGATCGACCTGACCGTCAAGATCGGCACCGAGACGCGCGTCCACCAGATCGTGGTCTCCGACGACAGCTGCGGTCACGTTCAGGCGAAGACCCGCGACTACGACGACGACATCCGCGTGTGTAGCGTGACGAAGCGCGATGGCTCGCGGCTCGACGCGAGCTGGAGGGTGCGGTCCAAGCTGACCGAGTACACCATGAGCTGGACCGCGGCCGTTGCACGTGGCGGAACCGTCGACACCACGAGCGCAGATGGCGCGCGCTTCACGCTCGCGATGAAGTGACTAGCGACGGCCGTTGCGACGCTTGCGCGGCTTCGCGGCGGCACGAACTTCACTGCCCGGAGCGCCGAACATGCCGTTGACGCCGCGATCGGCGCATGCCCACAGCGAGATCAAGATCGCGAGATCGCCGAGTGCGCGGCGGCTCATCGACGCCGGAATCACCAGACCGTAGGTCTCCGAGACGAAGCGCAGATCGCGGAGCACGCGCGACACCTCGTCGCGGTTGACGTCGCCGTGCCAGTACACGACGCGCGTCAACAGGAGCTCCTGGTGGCGGCGGAGGAACTCGCCCATCGACAGCGGCTCTGCGATCCGGTGCGTCGGCGGGCGACAGATCTCGAGCAGATCCTCGAGGTACTCGTTCCAGTGCCGACCGAGGCGACGATTCTCCGGCCGGCGGAGGAACTTGACGCGCTCGACGGAGAAGTCGCCCTTCACCGTGGTGCGGAACCGCGGTGTGACAGCCATCAGATCGTAGAGAATCGGGGGGTTGTCCTTGACGTAGTCGACGTCGTGGTACTTCCACCGGTTGCGCAGCTGCGGCCATGTCTTGACGGAGAGCAGCGGCTCGTCGGTCGAGTCGGCAACCACAAATCGCTTGTCTTCGGCGCGCAGCACCGTGATCCAGTGGCTCCACTCTTCGACGCACAGCAGCACCGGCGTCTGCTCGCGGAGATGCTTGGTCAGGACCTTGCGCGCTTGCTCCGCGTCACTTCGCCGCTCGAGAACGAGGTCGCACTCGAACGCGCGCGCCGCGCGAGCGAGCTGGATCTCGTTGGTGCCCGACCACCAGTGCGTCTTGGCTGTCGACGAGATCTGGCTGACGTCGACCATCCGGCCGAGGGCGAGGAGCGCGTGCTTGAGTGCGAACGGACCGCAGGTCCATTCGTTTGGCTGGGGATAGAACCCCGTTCCCGTGAGGCCCTCTGCCACCGCGAGACTCTAGCACCCGCGCGGCGAGGAGCGGGGGCGCGGAAGCCCGCTCGTGCGGCTGTTTTTTGTAGGTATAACAGCGCTTTGCGGAGCTGAATCAGACTCGGGTCGGTTCCGCAGCCCACCGCCACCGCCGGCCGACCACAACGTGCTCCCGGGAATGCGCCTCGATCATCCGGCGCCATAGCCCGAGAGCGCGGGCGTGATCCGATCCGATCGCAGCGCGATCGATGGCATCGGTCAGGAACCGGCGCTGCCGCTCGAAGTGATCCGGGGTCCACGCGAGCTCGGTGACGTCGAGCGCCGCCCCGATCGACCGGGACCGATCCTCGAGCCAGAGCACGAGCTCGTGCTCCCATCGGCTCTGCGCGAGTGGCCGCGCAGCCCCGGCGGTCGAGCGCAGCATCTCGGAGGCGACCGCGGGAGAGGTCAGCAGCTCGGACGCCGCGCCGAGGCGGCTGTTGGAGAATACGACCATCACCTGCACCCTAGACAAGCCGTCTGACACCCGGGGCGGCTCTCGCTCGGCTCTCACCGGGGAGCGCTCGCGATCTTCGGCGGAGAACGATGGAAAACGGAGTGCCGGACGACCCATCCTCACCAGCGTGCCCGACCCGTGTGTCGGGTCCGTTATGTCCGAATGGCGGACAGGTGACATCATCAGCGGAGTGCGAGCGGCAAGACTCCGGTCGCCACGACGTCCCGGCGTAGACCGTCGCCGGCGAGCGTCTCGATCAGGTGTGCGCACACGACGCACGGGTCGACCCGGTCACCGGCCGCGAACAGGGTCAGCGACTCGGCGGCGATCTCGATGGCACCGGGGCCGAGCTGGCCGAGGACCTCGCGGAGCTGGTCGCCGCCGAGTGTGGTCTCGGGAAGCCCGAGCCGGCGCTCCATGACGCCGAGGTAGCCCGACAGGGCAGATGCGAATGCGCACGCGCCCGCAGCGACATAGCCATCGGGCAGGGTGCCGCGCGCGAGCCGATCGATCCAGCCGAGGTATGCGGCGGTGAATGTCGCGTGAACCGGGGCGAGCAGCTCGATCGCGCGTGCATCGATCCAGAGCTCTCCGCGCGCCCGGCCGTCGAGCGGGACCACGGCAGCGTAGGCGCAGCCGAGGTGCGCGATCGGCAGTGCGCGCGTCCACAGCGCAGGGTCCCACGGCTTCGCGCCGAGCTTCGCCGGTGCCGCGATCACGTGGCGCGCCGCGCGCGGTAGCGGGATCCAGCCGTAGCCAGGTCCAGCGCCACCGCTGCCGACGTTGGCCACGAACCCCCGCATGCCATCGGGGAGTGATCCACCGAGGTCGTGCTCGATCGCGACCAGCTGACCCGAGGTGAGCGGTGGCGCGAGCACGTAGCGGTGCTGTGCGGCGCCGAACCGAACGAGCCCGCGATCACCGGCGGCGAGCCCCGCGAGCGCCTCGCGGATCGTTGCGGCGAGCTCAGCCACCGATCACCGTGACGGTGACGCGTCGCTCGTGTGGGCTCGTGCGGTGTTCCCACAGGTAGATGCCCTGCCAGGTTCCGAGCACGAGCTGGCCATCGGCGATCGGGATCCCGATCGAGGTCTGGGTCAGCACGCTGCGCACGTGCGCCGGCATGTCGTCATCACCTTCGGCGGTGTGCGTGAACAGGCGGTCGCCGTCGGGTACGAGGCGGGCGACGAATGCCTCGAGGTCGCGGCGCACCGATGGATCCGCGTTCTCGCAGATGATCAGCGACGCGCTCGTGTGATGGATCCACACCGTCGCCAGTCCGTCCATCATGGAGGCCGCACGCGCGACCCCCCGCACATTCTGCGTGATGTCGTAGGTGCCGCGGCCGCGTGTCGAGACCGTCAGATCGCCTCGATGAACCATGAGGTTGGGTGTACCCTGCGCGACGGCGAATGCGCTACGTCGACGAGCTCTCGGAGGCGTTTCGAAACCAGCTCGCGCTGGCGTACAGGGCCAAGGATCTGCTCGCCTACGGCCTGCGAAAACGGCTGAAGCAGGGCTACACCGCCGCCGACTTCAAGGCCGACCTGCTCGCAGGACTCGTGGTCGGCGTCGTCGCGCTGCCGCTGTCGATGGCGCTCGCGATCGCTGCCGGCGTTCCGCCGCAGCACGGCCTCTACACCGCGATCATCGCCGGCGTGATCTGCGCGCTGCTCGGCGGCACGCAGTTCCAGGTCACCGGACCCACGGCGGCGTTCGTCGTCATCCTCGTCCCGATCGTTTCGAAGTACGGGCTCAGCGGACTGCTCGTCGCCGGAATGATGGCCGGCGTGATGCTCGTCGCGATGGGGCTCGTGCGATTGGGGCGGTTGATGCAACTGATCCCGCATCCGGTGACCACGGGGTTCACTGCCGGCATCGCGGTCGTGCTGATCATCCTGCAGTTCAAGGATGTCCTCGGCGTCAGCCTGCCGCACACCGAGGGTGTGTTCGAGTACATCGGTGCACTGTGGGAGTCTCGAAGCCTCGCGAACCTGTGGGATGTCGGGATCGCGGCACTCACCATCGCGCTGCTCCTGGTCGTCCCGAAGATCATCAAGCAGGTTCCCGCGTCGCTGATCGCGCTCGTCGTGGTGTCGCTCCTCGTCGTGCTGCTCGATCACGTGGTGCCGGGTTTTCACGCCACCACCATCGGCTCGAAGTTCAGCGTCGATCTTGGCGGTGAGATCGTCGCCGGCATTCCGCCGTTGCCGCCACTGCCGGTCGTGCCGTGGCACATGGAGAATGCGGGCCCGCATCTCACCTACCAGATGATCCGCGACCTGCTGCCGGCGGCGTTCGCGATCGCGATGCTCGGCGCGATCGAGTCGTCAGTGTCGGCCACGGCGGCCGACGCGATGAGCGGCACCGAGCACGACCCGAACTCCGAGTTGATCGCACTCGGCATCGCGAACATCGTGTGCCCATTTTTCGGCGGCATCGCCGCGACCGGTGCTCTCGCTCGCACGACAACCAACATCCGTGCCGGTGCGCGGTCGCCGATCGCGGCCGCACTGCATGCGGTGTTCGTGCTCGCGTTCACGATCGCCCTCGCGCCGCTGGTCGCGTATCTCCCGATGGCTGCACTCGCAGGGCTGCTCATCGTCGTCGCCCGCAACATGGCCGAGGCGCGCCACTTCATGCGCCTCTTGCGGATTGCTCCGCGCAGCGATGTCTTCGTCATGCTGACGTGCTTCGGGCTGACCGTGGTGTTTGACATGGTCATCGCGGTGACGTTCGGCGTGATGCTCGCCGCGCTGCTGTTCATGCGGCGGATGGCAGTGCTGACCCGCACAAATCTCCGCCCGGTCGACCCGACCAAGTTCGATGTGCCGCCGGGGATCCGGGTCTACGAGATCGCGGGCCCGCTGTTCTTCGGTGCGGCGAAGACCGCGATGGAAGCGCTTCACGTCGCCGGCGGCAAGGACCACACCGTGATCCTGTCGATGCAACACGTGCCGACGATGGACGCGACCGGCCTCGTCGCCCTCGAGTCGGCGCTCGACCGACTGTTCCGCTCGAAGGTGAAGGTAATCTTCGCGGGGCTCACGACCGAGGTGTCGGAGATGCTCGACCGCGCCGGGATCAAGCGTGACCCAGGGCGGCTCGCCTACGCCCCGGATGTCGAGACAGCGGTGAGCATGGCGATTGTCCACGCCGCGCGGATCAGCCGTCCGCCCGACAAGCCGGGACCCGCTACCGCTGCGTCTACGTGATCAAGGGTTCGGCGGGATCTCGGTGCCGCTACTGCCGATCAGATAGATCGCGACCGCCGCGATCACGAGCGCGACGACAATGACCGCGATCGGGATCCACACCGGCAGCTTCTCGCGCGGATAGTCGTTGTCCTCCACAGACTCGCCGCCCTCGGAGGGAT
>JAYUYE010000966.1:0-2973 GCA_043752985.1 Myxococcales bacterium | reverse complement strand
TGCTGCCAGCGCCTGGGCGCGTCGTTGCCGCTGACGACGACCTCCATCACGCGGATGCTCGGGTTGCCGTCGAGGGTCGCGACGATCGCGTCGAGCATTGGATACGAGACGGGGTCGATCTGCGAGGATGGACCGATGAACGCGATCTGATCGAGGATCGTGATCGACGTCGAGGTCACCACGCGGCGGCTGCGCTGCGCGGGATCGAGCCACGACGGGCGCTCGGCCTCGGTGACCGCGGCGGCAGGCGGCGCGGCGGCGGCTGCCGCAACCCCCGCATGTCCGTGTTGCGGTGCCGGCCGGACCATCGGGGCACTGCATGCAGCGAGCAGCAGGCAGGTGACGAGCAGACGGGACATCGACGTGTCCCATGTCATCCCACCTCGGATCCGGAGTGCAAGAAGATCCGCAAGCTGGCGGATTGACATGGTGATGTGACTAGCTGAACACTCGTGCAGTGTACGCGCCACTGTGGTGCAAATCGAACTTCTCCTTCCTCGAGGGCGCGAGCCACGCCGAGGAGCTGGTCGAGGAAGCGCATCGTCTCGGGCTCGGGTCGATCGCGATCACCGATCGCGACGGCGTCTACGGGATGGTCCGCGCACACGTCAAAGCGCGGGATCTCGGCATCCAGCTCGTGTGCGGAGCGCAGGTGTCGATCGCCGCGCCGGGATCGCAGCTCGCTCCGTCACCGGTGACGGTCGGTCTCGGGCACGGCGAACACCATGGCCACGGTCCGGGATGGGGCGCCGAGACGGACGATCTCACGCCGCACGTCACGCTCGGTCGGCGCGGCCGCACCAAGCGCTCGAAGCCACGACAGGTCGCGCTCGATATCACCGACACGCCGTCCACATCGGAGATCGTGCTGCTCGCAACCGATCGCGCGGGCTGGGCGAACCTCATGCGTCTGTTGACCTCGGCACGGCGGCGCTGTGACAAGGGCGAGTCGCTCGCAGCGTGGCGCGAGGTCTGCGAGCGCGCGAGCGGCGTGATCGCGCTGTGGGGAGGCGAGGGCAGCATGCTCGCGGGAGAGCCGGAGCCGCCTCCCACATTGATCTCCGATCTGCGCGATGCGTTCGGCGATCGGCTATACGCGATGCTGACGCGCCATCGCCGCGCCGATGACATCACGCGCGAGGCGCGGATCCGTGCACGCGCGGTCGCCGCTGACATTCCACTCGTCGCCGCGAACGAGGTCCTCTATCACACGCGCGCGCGCCGGCCGCTGCAGGACATCCTGACCTGCATCCGCCATGGCGTGACGCTGACCACCGCGGGCAAGAAGATCCGCGGCAACGACGAGCACGACCTGCGCGCGCCGCATGCGTTCACGCGGCTGTTCGCCGACGAGCCCGGCGCGATCGCACGCTCGCTCGAGATCGCGGCGCGCTGTTCGTTCACGCTCGGCGAGCTGCGCTATCGCTATCCGTCGGAGCGGCTGCCGGATGGATCGACGTCCGCGGATCATCTGCGCAAGCTCGTCGATGCCGGTGCAGCGTGGCGCTACAACGACGACGTTCCGTCCAATGTGCGTCGTCAGCTCGCGGCCGAGCTCGAGGTGATCATCGAGCTCGACTACCCGGGCTACTTCCTGACGATGTACGAGATCGTGGCGTTCTGTCAGCGCCGCGACATCATGTGCCAGGGCCGCGGCTCGGCGGCGAACTCGGCGGTGTGCTTCTGCCTCGGGATCACCGCCGTCGATCCGGTGCGCATGGGCCTGTTGTTCGAGCGGTTTCTGTCGCGCGAGCGCGCGGAGCCGCCGGACATCGATCTCGACATCGAGCACGAGCGCCGCGAGGAAGTGATCCAGCACGTCTACAGCGTGTATGGCCGCGATCACGCCGCGATGGTGTGCAACGTGATCCGCTACCGGCCGCGCTCGGCCGTGCGCGACGTCGGCAAGGCGCTCGGGATTCCCGAGACCGCACTCGATCGCGCGGCGAAGCACCTCTCGATGTATGGGCTCGTCGAGCCCGAAGCTCTCGAGCGCGCTGGCCTGCACGAGCACGGGAGTACGGCGCTCGAGCACCTCGCGCGATTGTCGGACGAGATCCTCGAGTTCCCGCGCCACCTCTCGGTTCATCCCGGCGGCTTCTTGCTCGGTCACGAGCCGGTCCACGACATCGTGCCGATCGAGAACGCGGCGATGCCGGGCCGCACCGTGATCCAGTGGGACAAGGACGACCTCGAGGATCTCGCGCTGTTCAAGGTCGACCTGCTCGCGCTCGGCGCACTGCACCAGCTCCACCTCGGCTTCGATCTCATGCGTGCTCACCGCGGCATCGACGTCACGATGGCCACCATTCCCGCCGAGGACGAGGCCACCTACGACATGATCTGCACCGCCGACACGGTCGGCACGTTCCAGATCGAGAGCCGCGCGCAGATGTCGATGTTGCCGCGCCTGCGCCCGCGCACGTTCTACGATCTCGTCATCGAGGTCAGCCTCGTGCGCCCGGGGCCGATCTCCGGCGGCATGGTGCATCCGTACTTGCGGCGTCGGCGCGGGCTCGAGGCCGTCGAGTATCCGCACGAGTGTCTCGAGCCGGTGCTGAAGAAGACGCTCGGAGTGCCGCTGTTCCAGGAGCAAGTCATGAAGCTCGCCGTCGTCGCCGCGGACTACACGCCGGGCGAGGCGGATCAGCTGCGGCGCGACATGGCCGCGTGGCGACGCTCCGGTCGGATCGAGAAGCACCGCGAGCGTCTGGTCACCGCCATGGAGAAGAAGGGCATCGCACGCGAGTTCGGCGAGCGCGTGTTCTCGCAGATCCGCGGCTTCGGCGAGTATGGATTTCCCGAGTCGCACGCGGCGAGCTTCGCGTTGATCGCGTACGCGACCTGCTGGATGCGCAAGCACTACCTCGCGGAGTTCACGTGCTCGCTGCTCAACGCGCAGCCGATGGGCTTCTACTCGCCTGCGACGATCGTCGGCGACTCGCAGCGCCACGGCCTCGAGATCCGCGCGAT
>JAYUYE010000965.1:0-7412 GCA_043752985.1 Myxococcales bacterium | reverse complement strand
CCACAGGTTACCGAAGAGATCGCCGAAGACGAAATCCGTGTACGTGCCGACCTGGCTCAGGTCGACACCGACAGCGCCACCCGGGATGCCGCCCGTGGCGAACGGCATGTCGACGGCCGTGCGGTACGTCTTCGTGACGGTCGGGTAGAGGTACGAGAACGTCCACTTGACGGCGCCGGTCTCTTGCGAGAGCGCCTTGACGACGACGCCGACGCCACCGCTGCCACCGTTGTTGGTCTCGATGACGGCGAGGTTGCTGAGCTGGCCCAGGTTACGCACCGGGCCCATGGAGACGGTGAGACCGGTTCCGATCTCGATCGTGCCGAGCGTGGTCGGCTGGGTGTATTCCCACAACAGAACTGGCGCCGCGGGGTCGCTGATGTCGAACGCGTAGGTCGCGGGCGCAACGCCGACGCCGAACCCGGTCTGGAACGTCATGACCGTGCGCCACGTCTTGGTGCCGGTCGCCGGATCGTTCGTGAAGTCGCCGAACACGTCCGCGACGCGGACCGACCCATCGACGCGCGCGGTGTTGCTCCGGATCAGCGGCAGCTGAACGCGCGGAATGAACGCCCACAGCTCGGTGCCGAGCGACGGACAGATGTTGGTGAGCGGCGAAGACTCGGTGCGGCCACCGACGCTCGCGCACACGGCGTGAAGCATTCCGTCGGTGCCGCCGAAGTACGCGATCTGCGGGCGCGTATCCATGCCGGCGATCTCGCTCGCCTGGATGACAGCGACGGTCGAGCGGTCGACGCCACCGAGCGGCGCGGCGATCACCTTGCGGACGATCGTCTGCCAGTGGCTCGCGCCGATTCCCGGGACTGCCGTGGTCGGCGCGATCCACGCGCCGATTGCAGTGGCGGTGGTGTCGCTGAGGACCGCGACCGTGGGATGGAACGTCCGGCCATCCACCGACGCAGCGTTCGTGTTCGTGAAGACGTGACGGCAGGTCCCGTTGCGCGTCGCGCACCCCGCGTAGTTGGGCGGCGGGATCTTGCCGGTCGCGCCCGCATCGAACAGCGTGGTGCCGGCCGAGAATCCGGTGTTGGTGGTCGTGACCGTCGATGCGTCGCGGGCGCGCATGTGACCCCTGATGAACGGGAACGAGAACGTGGCGACCGAGGCGGTGGTCGTGATCGTTGTCTGCGAACCGCTCGACGATTCGTACGAGCCCTGGACGACCGCGACCGTCGGGACGCCGCCCGAGGTGATCGTCGCGACGACCGGCGAGGCGCGCGAGATCTCGGTCGCGGCGCAGCCGAACTGGCCACCGGCGAAGCTGCCGAGCGCCTTGTCGTAGTGGATGTTCGCGCCACCGGTGGCGTCGACGACGTTGCCGATGACCGCACCGTAGATGTCGCTACCGCCGCTCACGCTGACGGTGCTGTCAGGCGCGTAGACAGCGAACGCGGAGTTCGTGCCACCGCGGACCGAGATGGTGGGCACGAGCGGGCCGACCATGAAGATCAAGTTCGTCGACTTCTGCGGGTTGGACGAGTTGATGAGCGGCGTGCCGGTCATGTCGAGTCCCGTGCGGATGTACACGATGACCGGACCTGGGGTGACGACCACGGTGCCCTTGAGCGTCAGGGCATCGAAGATGTAGACGCCGGTCGTCAGCGTCAGGGTGTGGCTCGGGTTGAGGGTAAAGGAGCCGTACGTCTTGTTCGGAGCGAGCGTGATGTCGCCGCTGGCCGGCGTGACGGCCGTCGGATACGTCGTGGTCGGCGGAATGACGACGGACGTGAGCACCACCGGCGCGGGCAGCGCGGAGATGACGCCGTTCACCGTCGCGGTGCCGGGGTCAACAGCGCACCCCGAACCGCCAGCTCCATACTCGATCGTGCCGTTGATCGTCGTGCTCGAGCCGTTGAGCTCGACGGAGTTGATCACGCAGTTCGTTCCGTTCGTGGCGATGTTACCACCGCTCAACGCTTGCGTCGTCAAGTACGGCCCGACGCTGGAGTCGTAGCTGTTCGTGTCAGCGCCGCCGCCAACCTCGACCCTGCTCTTGCCGAATGCTGCGTAGTCGAAGCCCGGGATGCAGCTTGCGTCGGCGGGTCGCGGCGCAACGAGCGCGATGACTGCACCGATGGCCACACACCGAAGAGAGGTGTTCATGGAAGCAACAATAGACGATCACCGGGAACGCGAGAAGTTGTTCCACGGGTAGCAACGCGATCTTTCGGAGTGTTTTCAGTGCGCTACGTGCACGATCCGACCACTCGCGCCTACATTTGCGTGTGATCTGGGTCGTGATCGTGCGCCCACGCTACGTCCGGATCGGCTTGTACTTGATCCGGTGCGGCTGGTCCGCGTCGTCGCCGAACCGGCGCTTGCGGTCGGCCTCGTAGTCCGCGAAGTTTCCTTCGAACCACTCGACGTGGCTGTCGCCCTCGAACGCGAGGATGTGGGTCGCGATCCGGTCGAGGAACCACCGATCGTGGCTGATGACGACGGCGCAGCCCGGGAACTTCTCGAGACCGTCCTCGAGCGCGCGCAGCGTATCGACGTCGAGATCGTTCGACGGCTCGTCGAGGAGCAAGAGATTGCCGCCGCGCTTGATCATCTTCGCGAGGTGGACGCGGTTGCGCTCACCACCGGAGAGGATGCCGACCTTCTTCTGCTGGTCCTGGCCCTTGAAGTTGAAGCTCGAGACGTACGAGCGCGCGAGCACCGAGCGCTCGCCCATCATCAGGTATTCGATGCCTTCGCTGATCTCGTCGAAGATCGTGTTGTCGTCGCCCAGTGCGTCGCGGCTCTGGTCGACAAAGCCAAGCTTGACGGTCTCGCCGACCTTGATCGTTCCCTTGTCGGGCTTCTCGACGCCCATGATCATGCGGAACAGCGTGGTCTTGCCCGCGCCGTTCGGTCCGATCACGCCGACGATGCCGCCGCGCGGCAGCTTGAAGGTCAGGTTGTCGATCAGCATGCGATCGCCGAAGGACTTGGTGACGCCCTCGAACGAGACGACCTCGCCACCGAGGCGCGGTCCCGGCGGGATGACGATCTCGAGCGACGCGTCGCGCTGCTCCTTGCCTGCCTCGGCGACCATCTCGTCGTAGCGGTTGAGGCGCGCCTTGCTCTTGGCCTGACGGGCCTTGGGCGACAGGCGGACCCACTCGAGCTCGCGCGCGAGCATCTTCGAACGAGCGTCCTCCTGGCGCTTCTCGTCCTTCATCCGCTTCGCCTTGAGCTCGAGCCAGCCGGAGTAGTTGCCTTCGAACGGGTGACCCTCGCCGCGATCGAGCTCGAGGATCCATTTCGCGACGTTGTCGAGGAAGTAGCGATCGTGGGTGATGGCCACGACCGTGCCCTTGAACTCTTCGAGCATGCGCTCGAGCCACGCGACGCTCTCGGCATCGAGGTGGTTGGTGGGTTCGTCGAGGAGCAGCATGTCAGGCTTGCTGAGCAACAGGCGGCACAGCGCGACGCGGCGGCGCTCACCACCGGAGATCTTGGTGACGTCCGCGTCGCCCGGCGGGCAGCGCAGGGCGTCCATCGCCATGTCGACGGTGTGGTCGAGCTCCCAGGCGTTGGCAGCCTCGATCTGATCCTGGAGGCGGCCCTGCTCCGCGAGCAGCTTGTCCATCTCCTTCTCGGACATGTCCTCGCCGAGCTTCATCGAGACTTCCTCGAAGCGCGTGAGAATCGCGCGGGTGTCGGCGACACCCTCGTCGACGTTCTCCTTGACGGTCTTCGTCGGATCGAGCTGCGGCTCCTGCGGGAGGTAGCCGATCTTGAGGCCCGGCGCCGGCCACGCCTCGCCGAGGAAGTCCTTGTCGACTCCGGCCATGATCCGCAAGAGCGTGCTCTTGCCGGCGCCGTTGTTGCCGAGCACGCCGATCTTGGCGCCCGGGTAAAACGACAACCAGATCCCCTTGAGGATCTCGCGCTTCGGCGGAACCAGCTTGCGCAGGTCCTTGATCACATACGTGTACTGGGCCGTCATGTCGGCGGCGGTTATACCCGCGGCCGGGGGGCTCGGCTACCCTCGATAGGTGGCGTATCGCGACGACACCGCCGACACCCTGGAGGCTCCCACTGCCCATGGCACCCTTCGGCTCGAGGTCGCGCCGAAGCAGACCAAGCTCGCCGTCGCGGACCGCACCTTGCTCATCTCCGAGCGGTTCGCGACCCTGGTCGAGCACCACAAGAAGCACACCGCACGGGACAAGCGGACCTCGATGGAGCTCACCGGCCGGCTGATCGTCGCGCGAGATGTCCCGCGCGAGGACCTCGCAGTCTGGCTCGAGACCGAGCCCGGGACCCCGCGCGAGGGGATGCGCCGGATCTTCGGTGTCGAGCCCCTCAGCCTGCTCGACCCCAAGGGACTCGACGCGCTCGCGGCACTCGATCGACTGGCGCATCGCCTGCGAGCAGAGGTGCTCGACCTGTCCCGCGAGGTCCGGCGCGCGATCGAGATCGGGTCGTCCGCGGCCGGTGGCCTCGACAAGGTTCTGATCGCGGATCACGGCGATCGGATCGTGGTCTATGCGCGCCGGTTGTTTCGCGATCGCGCGCGGTTCGCGATGTCGATCCACGAGGACGGTCGGGTCACCGTTCCTGACGGCAAGAAGCTCAAGGAGATCCGGGTGCACTCCCGGTTCGGCGTGACCGTGTGGGGCGACTACATCCGGTTTGCGGATCCGCAGGGCACCGATCTCGCGCGCGTCTCGATCCCGTGGATCGCCCCCGAGGATCGCAAGGAGCTGATGCGGCGGATCGGACAGCTCGTCGATCACGACGAGCAGGCGAGCATCGCCTGGCCACCCCACCTGGCTGTCGAGGCAGATCCGCCGGGCTGAGCAGCGTCAGCGCGGGTCGACGTGGATCGACAGCGAGAGCAGCAGCGCGAAGTCGAGGTAGTCGAGCTGCGTGTCGTCGAACCCGAGCGGAAACAGCAGGCCAACGCCCGGTCGCAAGTTTCCTGACGCAAACCGCGCACCGAGGGTGAGCGTGCTCGCGGTATCGTCGCCGCCGTTGCTGTCGATCACGTTGGTGACGAGCTCCGCGAGAAGCTGCGCGGTACCGAGATCGACGCCGCCACCGACGTTGAGCCGGAGAATCGGAGAGATGTCACCCGCGTTGGTCTCGCGCTCGTCGTCGAGCACGAGATCGAGCCCGAGGTCCGCGCGCCAGAACAGCTTGCCCGATCGCCCCATCGGGGACACGCCGAGCCGGAGCCACGTCGAGTTCGGCAAGCGCTGAACGAGGTCGCCGTAGCGCGGAACCGACGCGTAGTACTGGAACGCTCCCGCGTCATCGTCATCCGCGGTGGGCAACGCAAGCCCGGCGTGGAACACCACCGCGGCGTCGCGGCGGAACCACTTCGCGTACTGAAACCCGCCCTCGATGTTGCCGAGCGCGAGCTCGGAATCGTCGAATCTGACCGGGCCGACGTTGAACTCGTAATCGATGTACGAGAGTGGGATGGCGAGGTAGCCGCCGAAGCCGCTGGGCGTCATGTAGTGACCGCCGATCGTCAGCCCGAAGACCGTGAGGTGGTCGTAGCCTGGGGGCTCATCCCACTGCTCGTAGCCGAAATCGACGCCCACGGTCGTGGTCGGCGTATGTCGGTCCATCGACAGGGGATCGAACACCGTGTCAGCCGCGCTCACGGCGGGCGCGAGCAGAATGGCAAGGGTCGAAGACACGAGGAGATTCCGGCTCATTGCGGCGATGCTACCCGAACAGGGAGCTGATTGACGCGGGGGGCCGCCGTGGCCATCTTGTTTCCATGTTCAAGACCTGGCGACTGGGCTCGATGATGGGATTCCCCATCGAGATCAAGCCCAGTTTTCTGCTGCTCCTCGCCGTGGTGTTCGTCGCGTTCGGCGGCCTCCTCGGCGTGTTCATCGTGACGCTCGCGTTCGCATCGGTGCTCCTCCACGAGCTCGGCCACGCGGTCGTTGCGCGCAAGCTCGGCGTTCACGTCTCGGGCATCGAGCTCGGCTTCCTCGGGGGCGCGGCGAAGATGACCGATCTGCCGCGCCGGCCCAATCACGAGATCGCGATCGCGGCAGCGGGACCTGCGGTGTCGCTCGCGCTCGCCGGACTCGGGCTGGCTCTCGGCGCGCTCCTCCAGGTGTCTTTGATCTCGACGCTCGGCTGGATCAACCTCGTCCTCGCCGGCTTCAACCTGATCCCGGCGCTGCCGATGGACGGTGGCCGGATCCTTCGCGCCGCGCTCGCGAAGCGGATGACGTTCGTCAAGGCGACCGATCTGTCGGTCAAGGTCTCGCGCGTGGTCGCCGTGGCATTTGGCATCTTTGGTCTGATGGGTGCCTACCAGCTCCTGATCCTCGCGCCGTTCTTGTGGATGATGGGTGCGCGCGAGCAGCAGATGGCGCGCATGGTCGAGGACCACTACGGCGGCTATCCCGACGGTGGCGGACCGTTCAGCATGGACGTGCTCGACAAGGGCGCTTGGGAGCGTCGGGGCCAAGGCGTTGGTGGGTTCACGGTGCAGCTGCGTGGCGGACGGCTGGTCATCGTGCCGGTCGATTGATACTCACGTCGGAGATGCTCGCCCTCAGCGATCTCTGCACGCCGATACCAACCACCGCGGGTCGCTACTCGGTCGACGTGCCAATCGGTTGGCGGCAGGGTCGCGGCGCGTATGGCGGCCTCTTGATGGGCAGCCTGGTCCGCGCGATCGAGCACGCGATCGGCGATCCCGCGCGCACCGTTCGCTCGGTCACCGCGGAGCTGCCTGGCCCGGTGCTCGCGGGTGACGCGGAGATCGCTGTCGACATCCTGCGCACCGGCAAGTCGCTGTCGACCGCGCGCGCGGCGTTGTCGCAAGGCGGCGAGGTCAAGACGCACGCGGTTGGCGTACTCGCCGCAACCCGCAGCGGCAGCGGACCGCTCGCGTGGCAAGACATCGTGCGTCCCGACGTGCCCGCCTGGAGCACGATCGCACCACTGCCGACCCAGCCCGGGCTATGGCCGGAGTTCGCACACAACTTCGAGTACCGCGTGATCGAGGGGCTACCGGCCTCCGGCAGCACGCAGTGCCTCGGCTGGCTGCGACCGCGGCTGCACGGCGGGCTGCGCGACGTCGGCCACATCGCATCGGTGATCGACGCGTGGTGGCCGGTCGCGCTGTGCAGGCTGCCGACGCTGCGGCCGATGGCGACGATCGTGTACTCGCTCGACATCGTCGCCGGCATCGCCGGTCTCGACCCGGAAGCACCGATGCTCTACCGCGCGACCTCGCCGGTGCTCGCCGACGGGTACTGCCTCGAGACGCGCGAGCTATGGGGCGAGGACGGCCGGCTGATCGCGGTCAATCACCAGACCTTCGCGATCATCGCGTAGCTAGAGCCGATAGCCGCGCGTCAGCAAGCTCTTCGCTCCCACGTCGAACGCTGCCTGCGCGCCGACCTCGAACTCGAACGCATCGG
>JAYUYE010000964.1:0-7413 GCA_043752985.1 Myxococcales bacterium | reverse complement strand
GGGATGGGAAGCCTGCGGTCATTCGTGTGCGCCGCAGCAGCCGGAGCGCTGCTGGCGGGCTGTCCTACCGTCGATCTCGGGGACACCCCGTCGGATATCGGCCTCTGCAACCCGCCGGGGGGCATCGAGTACTTCCGCACGGAGGTGTGGCCCAAGTTCGTCCGGCCGACCGACACCGTCAACGGATGCACCAAGTCCGGCGGCTGCCACAACGAGGCCGGCGGCAACGCGCTCGGCTTCCGCGGTGGCGCCAATCCCACGGCGACGGACTTCTCGTTCAACTACCGGCAGACGCAGATCTACCTGAACTGCGGTAACCCCGAGGCGAGCTCGCTGCGGACCAAGCCCCTGTCGTCGATGGATCCGCACGGTGGCGGGAATCTGATCATGCCGGGCAGCGAGCCCGACCTGACCTTCCTGATGTGGTTCGACGAGTGAGCGTGCGCCGCCTCGGCCTTGCGCTCGCAGTGCTCGTCGCGCTGTCGGGGACGGCGGGCGCCGAGGCTTACCTCCGCGTCATCGCGCAACAGGCGCCCGTCCACTCGGGCCCGGCTGGCAGCTACCGTACCGTGTTCGTCGCCGAGCGCGGCCAGGTGTTCCAGGTGCTCGAGCGCGGCACCAAGGACTTCTGGTTCAAGGTCGAGCTCGAGGACGGAACGAGCGGCTGGATCCTCGGCGACGTGGTGTTTCCGTTCGATGTAGGCCCCACCGAGGATGGCGTGTTCGCCCGGATGGGCCGGGCGATCAAGCGCGCGATCCTCGGGCCGTCCCCGGTCGCGTACGCGAACTTCGGGCTGTCGTTCTCCGCCGGCCTGTTCGATTCCGAGGGCGTGTTCATGCTGCGGCCGTCGTGGCTCGTCGATCCGTACTGGGCTGTCGAGGGATTCGCCGGTCTATCTCCACGGTCCGAGAAGGACATCTTCATGGGCGGGCTCGCGTTCGTCCTGCGCATGGCACCCGGTGCGGTCGTCGGTCCCTACGTCAGCGTCGGCCTCGGCGCCGCGTACATCCGTCCCAAGGCCGACAACTTCATCGATCCGAAAGAGACCCTGATGGCGCTCGGCGCCGGCGGTGGCTTCGAGATCACGTTCAAGAAGCAGATCACCCTGCGCCTCGACGCGCGCAACTGGTCGCTGTTTGACGAGAACAAGGCGAGTAACGGCCAGGAG
Source organism: Myxococcales bacterium (assembly GCA_043752985.1). Classification (GTDB taxonomy): domain Bacteria; phylum Myxococcota_A; class Polyangia; order Haliangiales; family Haliangiaceae; genus JABFXX01. The sequence goes on along the minus strand of JAYUYE010000964.1, from coordinate 6,244 downwards.
TATTCCGGCGGACTGGCGATCTTCTTCTGATGGAGGCTTCACACATGTACATCGCTCGTGCCTTCGTGCTCGTCCTGCTTGCCGCGACGATGGCCGCGTGTGGCCGCCAGGCCGTGCGCGCCTCGGAGAAGGCGTTTCTCGCCGATCAGGTGATGATCTTCGATGACGATCCGCAGCACGCCTCGACGAACGAGCACGTGCGCACGAATCGTGAGGGCGCTGCCGGCGGCCAGGGTGCCGGCGGCGGAGGGTGTGGGTGCAACTGAGCCGCATCACCGCACTGCTCGTGCTGTGCGCGCCCGGGCTCGCATGGGCGGAGGATCGCGCCGAGTTTTCGACCGCGTTGTTCGCCGAGAAGCGCGACGGCGGCAAGGGCGGACTGACCGTCGTCCATCCGCAGTTCGATTTCGGCATCGACCTCGGCCGGTTCGTCACAATCGACGTCGCATACGCCGCCGATGCGGTCTCCGGCGCGACGGCGCAGATCTATCAAGTCGACGCGGTGTCTGCCGCGACCAAGTTCTCCGACTTCCGCAACGAGGGCTCGATCGCGATCGGCCTCAAGGGCAAGCGCTCGCGGCTGTCGTTCGGCGCCACCGTCGGTACCGAGCGTGACTACATCGCGCGCCAGATCGGCGGAGCCGCCTCGATCGATCTGCCCGGCCGCAACACGACGTTCGCCCTCGCCTACCGCCACAGCTTCGACGAGGTCTGCAACAAGGACAACTCGATGCTGACGCCGCTCGAGGCGAAGGCGCTCCTCGGCAGCGACCCGTGTGACAAGAAGGGCCTGATCTTCGGCAAGGATCGCCGCGATGCCTCGACGATGCTCACCGTCACCCAGTGGGAGCCCGTCTCGATCGACACCGCGTCCGTGACCCTGACGCAGAATTTGTCGCCGACGATGAACCTCCAGCTCGGCCTCTATGGCCAGGTGCTCGATGGCTTTCAGTCCAATCCGTACCGCCGGGTCCGGATCGGACCTAACGCCCCGCAGGAGCACATCCCCTCGACCCGCGCGCGGTGGTCGGTGTCCGCGCGGATCAACCGCTACCTCCCGGGGCTGAAGGCCGCTGTTCACATGGACGCGCGGTTTTACGATGACACCTGGGGCGTGGTCGGCGGCAACGTCGAAGCCGCCTACTCGCAGTACGTCGGGAAGAATCTGCTCGTACGGTTCTTCGGTCGCGCCTACCAGCAGAGCGCCGCGACGTTCTTCAAGGACGCGTTCTATTACGAGACCGAGTCGACGGCCGGCGAGTTCTTCACAGGCGATCGCGAGCTGTCGCCGGTCCGCAACGTGACGGTCGGTGCGAAGATCACGCTGATCTCCGTCGGTGGGGAGAAGCCGGTGTGGGGTCTCTTCGACAAGCTGCAGTTCAACTTGCGCACCGACGTACTGTTCCTCGATCTGCTCGCGGCCGACGACACCGCGGCCAATACGGGCGGTATCGATTCCCAGTTCATCTACGGGAACAGCTTGATCGACGCGGTCACCGTCCAGCTCGGCCTGCTCGGTAACTACTGATATCCAGCGGGAGTGTTATGCTCCGGCCATGTATCGCTACGGGGATGGGACGCCCTTTCCGCTCGATGAGAACTTCATCGAGACGCTGACGACGGCGGTCGAGACGTGCACCAACGCGTTCGTGCCGCTCACCGAGCTCGACGCTCGGCGGTCACGTGCGAGGGACACGAAGCGTGAGGCGGACCTCGAGAACGTACGGCTCGCCGAGCTCGAAGCGACCGTGACCAGCGCTCTGGGTCCGTACGTCGCGCCCGACAAGAAGGCGAGCGTCACCCAGGCAGTCGCGCAGAAGCTCGCGGCAGCGGCAAAGACCACGATCGCGGAGGCGAAGCGCCAGATCGAAACGCGCGTCGGCGCGGTCGACGGCCAGGCTGCACCGAAGACGGCGACCGACGCGGTGGTCAAGGCGCTCGGTCCGTTCTTCGTGGAGCATCAGCTCCCCAAGTCAGAGTGGATCATGTCGTGGGACGTCCGCGGCGCCGAGCCGCACGCCGATGCGGTAGCGACCGCGGGGCCGATCACGGCGGCGTTCCAGCTCACCCCCGACCCGTACCGCACGCCGATCCGGGTCGATCAGCTCGCCGAGGGCGTCATCGTTCACATGATGAAGAAGGGCGTGTTCGGCAAGGCCAAGCCAGCGCCCGTCGATCTCGGCAAGTACGTCATGGTCGCGTTCGAGCGGATGGCGAATGGCGGCCTGGTGGTCACGCTCAAGGAGAATCCGAACAAGTCGGCGTCGGGGCTGCGGTTCTCGATCACCGAGAAGGGCGCTACCTGGGTCACGATCAGCGCCGCCGGCGATGCCGAAGGCGAGGACAACGAGCTCGACATGGACGACGTCGCGCCCGTGCGCAACCTCGCAGAGCGCGCGAACTCCACACTCAAGGATCTGATCCAGCGCCGCTCGCTCGTCGATCTGTCGTTCAACGGCAAGGCGATCGCGGATCTCGCCGAGCCACGCCTGGTTCCGCTGGAGCTGCTCGCGCAGCTGACCCCGCTCGCGCGGTCGATCCGCGACAAGAGCCGGATGTCGGGCGAGCTCGTGCTCAAACGCGACATCGGTGACGGCCGCCGCGAGGAGCTGTTCATGTCGAGGCATACGCTCGCGCAGCAGTTCGCGCGCCTGCCGCACGAGTACCGCAAGCCGTTCGAGGACATGGGCATCTCGGCCGAGGAGACATCACCGTCGATCCAGCTCCCGCTGCGTCCGCCGGGCCCGCCTGCACCGCCCCCACGCGCGGTCGAGTTCGACTCCAAGACGATGGAGTACGACGAGCAGCAGACCCAGCTCGACAAGGCGCTCGAAGGCGATGACTAGCTCGGGTCAGCGCGCCGCGAGCTGCACGATACCGTCGACGACCTGCTCGAGCATCACGCGCTCGCCGAGCTCGCGACCGAGCGCCTTGATCTGTGGCCCGGTCCACGTGGACCCACCCGCTCCGCTCGGATCGGGCAGCGACGTCAGCGTGATGTCGCCCTTGAGTGCGCGATCGACCGTGGCGAGCCGCTGGGTCGCGACCGCGAGCGCCTCGGGCGAGTAGCTGCGGGCCTGCGCCGTGAGCTTGTCGACGACGAACGGCGGCACGCCGATCGCCTGCGCCCACTGCGGACGCGGAACGTTCGTCGACCGCAACACGTGCAGCACGGACAGCTGCCGGATATGGCGCGCGAGCATGACGACGACACCGACCGCGCTCTCGCGCTGATCACACAGCGATGCGACCGCCACGAGCGCCCGCGCCCGATCCGCCGCGCCGATCGCATCCGTCAGCTCGAACACCGAGCGCTCGCGCGTATCGGCGATCAGATCGTCGACATCATCGGACGTCACGGCGCGGTCGCCCGCGTACAGACCGAGCTGCTCGACGGCGAGCGCGAGCCGTGACAGATCTCCGCCGACGGCATCGACGAGCCGATTGACCGCGTTCGGCTCGATCTTGACGCCCTTCGCCTGCGCCTCTGCGCGGAGCCACGGCGCGACCTGGCGGGGCGCATCGAGCACGTGCAGCCAGCCCTTCTTCGAGAGCTGCGCGTACAGCTTCATCCGCTTGTCGATCTTGCTCGCGAGCGCCACGATCACGGTGCTCGGGTTCGGCTTCGCGAGATACGCGAGCAGCGACTCGGAGTCATCGGCGGGCATGGTCGCGAGGTCGCGCACGAACACCATGCGCTTTGCCGCCATCATCGGGAGCGTCTGCGCGAGCGAGACGATGCGCGCGGCCGAGGCCTTACCCTCGACGACGTCGTAGTTGAACCCGCGTGCGGCCGGCGGAACGACTTGATCGCGAATCCCGGTGATCGTCCGCTCGATCAGGATCGGGTGCTCGGAGTGCAGCACGTAGATCGGGTCGAGACGACCAGCCTTGACGTCGGAGAGCAGCTCGTCCACGCGGCCACCGTAGCACTCCCCGTGACGATTCACGGTGTAGTGTCGGCACGTGAAACTCTCTCGACGATCGTTTCTGGCGGGCGGTTCGGCGGGCGTTCTGGCGGCACTGGCGAGCCCGCGGCTCGCGACCGCGCGCGGCCTGTTGACCGACCCATCGCTCGACGATGTGGTCCAGCGCGCCCTCGGTGCCGCGACAAAGGCCGGCGCGAGCTACGCCGACGTCCGGATCGTTCGCAGGCGCAGCGAGGGGCTCGGGACGCGCGAGGACAAGATCACCAGCGTGTCCTCGGACGAATCGTACGGCCTCGGCGTCCGCGTGATCAGCGGCGGCGCCTGGGGCTATGCGGCCGCGCCGGCGGTGACCGTGGCAGAGGCCGATCGCCTCGCGAAGCGCGCGGTCGCCACGGCGAAGGCGAACGCCGCGCAGATGAAGCGCCCCGTGGTGCTCGCCCCGGTCACGCCGAACGTCGACGTCTGGCAGACCGCGCTGACGAAGGATCCGTTCAAGATCCCGCTCGAGGACAAGGCCGAGCTCCTGCTCGCGATCAACCGCGAGGCGAGCAAGGTCAAGGGTGTGAAGTACGTCAACGCGCGCTATGCCGCAGAGGCAGAGTGGAAGCTGTTCGCGTCGACCGACGGCGCATACATCGAGCAGGAGATCGTCCGGGTCGGGCCTGGCTACACGGTGACGGCGGTCGATGACAAGCGCGGCGAGTTCGAGACGCGCGACCACGATCTCGCCCCGATGCAGGCCGGCTGGGAGTACATCGAGAATGCGCCGCTGCTCGCGGACGCCCGGATGATCGCCGAGCAGGCGGTCGAGAAGCTGAAGGCTCCGTCGGTGGTCGCCGGCAAGCGCGACCTGATCCTCGATCCGACGAACTTGTGGCTGACGATCCACGAATCGATCGGCCACCCGACCGAGCTCGATCGCGCGATGGGCTACGAGGCGAACTTCGCCGGCACGTCGTTCGCGACGCCGGACAAGCTCGGCAAGCTGCGGATCGGCACCCCGATCCTCACGTTCTACGCGGACAAGACCACGCCCGGCGCACTCGCGACGTGCGGCTACGACGACGACGGCGTCGCCACCCAGAAGTGGAACCTCGTCGAGAAGGGCATGTTCGTCGGCTACCAGACCACGCGCGAGCAGGCCGGCTGGATCGGCGAGAAGGCATCGCGCGGCACCTGCTACGCCGACAGCTACGCATCGTTCCCGTTCCAGCGGATGCCGAACGTCTCGCTCGCGCCGGGCCCAAAGGAGAAGTCGATCGATGACCTGATCGCCGCGACCGACGACGGCATCGTGATTGTCGGAGATGGCTCGTGGTCGATCGATCACCAGCGCTTCAACTTCCAGTTCGGCGGCCAGGCGTTCTGGGAGGTCAAGGGCGGCAAGAAGACCCGCATGCTCCGCGACGTCGCGTACCAGGCGAACACGCTCGAGTTCTGGTCGGCGTGCGATCAGATCGGTGGCCCCCGAGCGTGGAAGATGGGCGGCTCGATGTACGACGGCAAAGGCGAGCCGACCCAGATCAACGCGGTCAGTCACGGCTGCCCACCGGCGCGGTTCAAGAAGATCAACATCCTCAGCACCAACCGGCGGGGAGCCTGAGATGCAGTCCGAGAGTCAGTCCAAGCGCCTGCTCGATCGCGTGATCATGCTCGCGAGCTCGGGCAAGGGCATGACCGCAACCGCGGTGCTGCGTGGCAGCGACGGTGGCAACACGCGGTTCGCGGTCAACGAGATCACGTCGTCGTCGGACGTCGAGCGACTCACGCTGTCGGTCAACGTGCAGTTCGGCAAGCGCTCCGCCACCGCGACCACGAACCAGCTCGATGACCGCTCGGTCGACGACGTGGTCGGTCGTGCAACCCGCATGGCAAAGCTGGCGCCCGAAAATCCCGAGGCGATGCCGCCGCTCGGCAAGCAGAAGTACATGGCCGTCAACGGCGCGCGCGATGGCAAGACCGTCGACCTCAGCCCGAAGGAGCGCGCGAAGGCGGTCGGCGCCGTGATCTCCGCGGGGGATGCCGCGAAGCTCCAGATCGCCGGGTTCTACGAGCACGCGTCGGAGATCTCCGCACTGGCTTCGAGTGCAGGTCTGTGGGCGTTTCACACGTGGACCTCGTGCGGGCTGTCGTGTACGGCGCGCACATCGGACGGCACCGGTTCGGGGTGGTCGAGCGCATCGTCGAATCGGATCGCGGAGATCGATGCGGCCGCGCTCGCGAAGGTCGCGGTCGACAAGGCGATCAGCTCGGCGAAACCGCGGCGGCTCGAACCAGGCCGCTACACGGTCGTCCTCGAGCCCGCAGCGGTCGCA
>JAYUYE010000963.1:0-15999 GCA_043752985.1 Myxococcales bacterium | reverse complement strand
GACCGACATGGATCACGATCGCCGCGAGTCGCTCCTTGTCGCCGCTGCGCGCGACGCTCAGCATCACGCGGAACTGCCCTGCACCGACGGGCCGATCGAACGCGCGAAAGCTCTTCGGCGCGCCGGGATCGAAGGCGCCAAGCGCACCGGATGCAACCGGAAGCTGGAGCGGCAGCATGCGGACGTCGATCTTGTGCGCGCCGAATTGCTCGCCGTAGCGGAGCAGCCGACCGATGTCGCGCTGAGCGATCAGCTCGTCGCGCTGCGCCGGCGGAGGCGGTGGAGGCGGTGGAAGCGGCAACGACGGTGCCGTCGCGTGCTTCGGCTTGACGGCGACGAGCGGAAGTTTCGGTCGCGGTGGCGGTGCTGCGGGCTTCGCCGAGCGCTTCACCTGTTTCGGTGACTTCGAGGCTACCGCCGCGTTCTTCACTGCACCCTTGGTCTTCGCCACGGCCGTCACGGTAACATCTGCGCATGCGGCGCGTGTGCTCGGAGTGCAAGACCATCAACCGGATCCCGGTTCGCCACCTCGCGGATACGGGGAAGTGTGGCAAATGCCAGACGACTCTCCCGCCGCAGGCGATGCCGATCGAGGTGACGTCGGAGGCGCAGTTCGACGAGATTGTCGCCGCGGCGAGGGTCCCGGTGGTGGTGGATTTCTGGGCAGGGTGGTGCGGTCCGTGTCGGACCGTCGCGCCCGAGGTGAAGAAGGCCGCGCACAACCTGGCGGGCAAGGCGCTCGTGCTCAAGGTCGACACCGAGGCGCTGCCCGATCTCTCCCAGCGCTATCAGGTGCAGAGCATCCCGAACTTCGCCGTGTTCACAGGAGGTCGCCTGGTTCGCCAGCGCGCCGGCGTGATCGATCATCGGCAGCTCGAACGCTGGGTGATCGCTCCGCAGTGAGGAACGTGATCACGAGTGCGCAAAGGCCCTCAACGGATCACAAAATCCGGTCGATTCAACGGATGCACTGGGTATGTTCACGGGGGTAAATCAAAACCCGGGTGAGTAGTTACCGACCCAGGGTGGTGTCGCGCAAATACCTGGGTTCGTTACATAAAATCGATCGGGTCGATTGGATCGGCGGACGCACTGGGTCGGACCCGTGCAAACCAACACCGCGCGGAACCAGCTGATCACGGAGCATACGGACATCGCGCGGCGCATCGCGCTGAAGATGGCGCGCCGTTGCCCCGACTGGGTTGCCCGCGAGGACATCGTGGCCGCCGGCATGCTTGGACTGATCGAGGCCGCCGACCGCTACGATGGTACGCGCAAGGAGCCGTTCCTCTCGTTTGCCGAGTTCCGCATCCGTGGCGCCGTACTCGACGAGCTGCGCCGCGGTGACCTGTTGCCCCGCCGCGTCCGGAAGCTCGCTCGCAAGGTCTCGAACGCCGTCCGCGCGCTCGAGAACGTTGGCGAGACGGCGACCGACCAGCGCGTTGCCGAGGCCCTCGGTGTCTCGCTCGACCACTACCGCACCGGCCTCGCGCACCTCGTCAATGTCGGCGTCGACCCGATCGACGACAAGACCTCGACGCTCCAGACCGACGTCGCGCTCGCGCCAGACGAGCAGGCCGCACACCGCCAGCTCCTGAACCGCGTCCGCGTTGCCCTCGAGAAGCTCGAATCTCGCGACGTGACGATCCTCGGTCTTCACTACATCGAGGACATGACGTACCAGGAGATCTCGAAGACCCTCGGCATCACGCCGTCGCGCATCTGCCAGCTGCTGTGGCGCGCGGTCGAGCGGCTCCGTGGCCACCTCGGTGTCGAGCACACCACGATCTCGAAGGCCGCGGCGTGAAAGTCCGCGTCTTGCTCGCCGACGACGACGAGATGGTCCGTCGCGCGATCGGCAACTCGCTCACCCGTGCAGGCTTCGAGGTGACCGCTGTCGATGACGGTGGCCCGGCGATCGCGATGTCCGACACGACCATGTTCGACTTCATCATCGTGGACCTCAACATGAAATCGATCGGCGGCGTCGAGGTGATCCGGCACTACAAGCGTCAGTTCGGCAAGGCGGTGTGCTGCGTCATGCTCAGCGGCGATGACGACGCGGCGGTCAATGCCAGCTGTTATCTCGCCGGTGCCGACGACGTGATCGTCAAGCCAGCGTCGACGTCAGAGCTGCGCCGACGCCTGTTATCGGCAGCACTCGCCCTCCGCGGTCAAGCGGCGTAGGCGGCATGCACGGCGTGGCCACGGACCTGATCGACTGGCGTTCGTTCGCAACGCATGCGAGCCTGTCGGCTCCGATGAGCGAGGAAGCGGCTCGCGTCAGAGTGATGGTCGTCGAGGACGATCCAGAGGTCAGCAAGGCGATCGCGCGCAAGCTCGGCGGGGACGGCCACGACATTGAGATGTCGGAGGATCCGCGCCCGGTGCTCGAGCGCCTCGAGGGCGGCCAGGCAGACTGGGATGTCGTGTTGCTCGACGTCGGCCTTCCCGGCATGTCCGGCATCGACGTGCTCCACCGGTTCCGCGAGTCCGGATCCATGGCGTCGATCATCATGTTGACCGGCGACGGCAGCGCGGCGACGGCGACGACCTGCATGCGCGCCGGTGCGTTCTACTACCTGACCAAGCCGTTCCGGCCCTACGAGCTCGGCGCGATGGTCGAGTCTGCGGGGCGCTACTCGACACTGCGTCGCCAGCTCGCGGGTGCGCGGCGCGCCCTCGACCACGGGGCGGATTCGTTGCTGGTCGGCAGCTCGAACCCGATGCGCCGGATGCGCTCCGCGCTCGATCGGCTCGCCGGCCAGGACGTCTCGATTCTGATCCAGGGGGAGAGCGGTACCGGCAAGGAGCTCGTCGCGCGCGCGTTGCACGAGCGGGGGCCGCGGCGCACCAAGCGCTTCGTCGCCCTCAACTGCGGCGCGATCCCCGAGTCGCTGATCGATAGCGAGCTGTTCGGGCACGTCAAGGGTGCGTTCACGGGTGCGACCGGCGATCGCCCTGGCGTGTTCGTCGAAGCAGATGGCGGTACCCTGTTCCTCGACGAGATCGGCGACATGCCGATGGCAGTGCAGGCGCGTCTGTTGCGCGTGCTCCAGGAGAGCGAGGTCCGCCCGGTTGGCGGCAGTAGCGAGCGCAAGGTCGATGCTCGCGTGATCGCGGCGACCCACGTCGATCTCACGGCCGCCGTCGAACAGGGCAAGTTCCGCCAGGATCTGTTCTACCGGCTCAACGTCGTCGTGCTGCAGGTGCCGCCGCTGCGCGAGCGCCTCGACGATCTTCCGCTGCTCGCGGCGCACTTCCTCAAGAAGCACGGAGGCGAGAAGCCGCCGAGCCTGTCACCCGATGCGCTCGAAGCGATGACCGGGTATCCCTGGCCGGGAAATGTTCGCGAGCTCGAGAACGCGGTCGAGCATGCGATCGCCCTGCACCATGGAGAGGTGATCGGACCGGAGTCACTGCCGAGCACGATCACGCGCGGCGCGGCGCCGAGCACCACGCCACCGGCAGATAACGGCATGCCCGAGAACGGCGAGCTCCAGCCGTTGACCGAAGCGAAGCGCAAGGCGAGCGCCGCGTTCGAGAAGCGCTATCTCGTCGCCGCGATGGAGCGCGCGAAAGGCTCTGTCTCCGAAGCGGCGCGGCTCGCCGGGCTCGATCGGACGAACTTCCGCCGCCTGTTGCAGCGCCACGGGCTCGACGCGACGACGTTCAAGGGCCCGTAATGCCTTGGTAACGTTGTTCCGCGCCCGGGAGGTAGTATGGTGAGATACCGATGATTCACCACGTCTTCGTCGTCGATGACGACCCCGACATCCGGGAGGCGATGATCGAGATCCTCGAGGAGAGAGGTCACCAGGCCACCGGAGCCGCGAACGGCAACGACGCGCTCGTCCAGCTCCGCGCGAGCTCCGAGCCACCCTGCCTGATCTTGCTCGACCTGATGATGCCGGTGATGGATGGCCGCGAGTTCCGCGAGCAACAGATGCGCGATCCGGTGCTGTCACCCATTCCGGTGATCGTGATCTCCGCATTTCGTGACCTCGAGGAGACCGCGCAGCAGATGAAGGTCGCCGCGCACGTCAAGAAGCCGGTGAGCCTTCACGACCTCGTGCAGCTCGTCGAGCGCTACTGCCTGCGCACCAGCTGAGCGCGATCAGCAGCGCGAGCACGCCGGTGCCGAACGGACCGCTCGTCGCGCAGCCGCAGCCGCCGGCAACGATCGTTGCGTAGATGTGGCTCGTGATCACGATCCGGTTGTTGGAGTCGTTGATCAGCTCGATGCGATAGCGGTGAGAGCCCGCGGTCCCGTCGGCGAACGTGTGCGTGAAGTCATCGCTCGTGATCTCGACCTGGGTAGCCTTCACGCCGTCGCGCCAGAGCTGGGCAAAGTTCCCTGCACCGCCGGTGATGTGAACGCGCAGCTGGGCGGACTCGATCTCTCCGGCCACCGTGTCGCCGATCCCGGCATCGCCGAGCGTGAACTCGACGAGTGGATCGTCGGGTCCGCGGAGCTGAACGATCGTGCGGCCGGCCCGGATTCCCTCGATGATCGCGGCCTCGCTCAGGTTGTCGGCGAGAACGAGCGTGGTCGGGCTGCCGAGCGGCGTGTCCGTCGTGCCGGTGCCCGCGCCGGCGCGATGATCATCACTACCGCCGATCGCGGCGATCCGTGCACCGTCATCGAGTGCGGCGTCCCACATCGCGAGCGCGCCCGGCGTGAACAACCGCTCGGTCAGGTCCCACTTGCCGGTCAGCACCTCGATGCCCGCGACCTTGGACCAATCGATGTCGTGCTTCCACGAGCAGCCGATGCACGCGCCGCCGAGCTCGAGCGCAGGATGGTTGACGATGAAGATCGCGTTCTGCGCGACGACCTCGTCGAGCACCGCATCGATCGTGCGCCCGTTGAAGCCGATCCGGTGATCGACGTACGCGGTCGTGCCGACGGAGTTGCCGTGACCTTGATACGTCGTGATCTCCGCACCGCGCAGGAACAGGAGGCTCGGCAACGTCGGCTGGAGCGCCGCGATCAGTGGCAGCTGCGAGCTCGTGTTGTGGTCGCTGAGGTTGACGAAGTCGAGGCCACGGCTCTGCGCCAGTGTCGCGATCTGCGCGAGCGTCGCGGTCGCATCGCCGCTCTGCTCGGAGTGAACGTGGAAGTCGCCGCGGTACCAGCGGCGCTCGGTCGACAGCACGACCGGTGCGAACGGTGCCTTTGGCAGAACGGGCAACGTTGCCTTGTCGCGGCAGACGACATCGATCGCGTAGTGGCCGCCGGTCGCCGGATCGACCTTCGCCTTGCCGATCACGACCGTCCAGGTCCCCGGCGTGATCGGGCCCGCGAGGTAGCTGCGCGATGATTGCGCGACGCCGATGACCGCGTCGTCCTCGAGACCGCCGCCCCAGCCGCGAAAGCCGTCGGGTGACCACACGCCCCAGTCGAGGATCACGAAGTCCGAGCCGTCGGTGTGCGAGATCTGGATCTCGACGGTGTTAGCCGGGACCACGAACGGGACATCGACGTAGTCACCGCCGCCAGGTGCGACGTCCGCTTCGTAGTGCATCGTCGATAGGACGGCGAGGAGCGCGAGCATCCCCGCATCGTACTACGCGCTACTCAGTAACAAACGAGGCCATGCGATGACGCTGGCTTCAAGCCGACCGGCAATGGCGCGCTGGTGTCATTGGGCGCGTACACGCGCAGCCCACCGGCGCCGGCCGTCGGGGACGACGGCGCCTCGGCCATCACGACCTCTCCGCCCGGGCACACCGCGACGTCGCCGATCGACTGCGTGCTCGCGTTGACCGGAGTCGGCTCGAGGGTCGCGGTGGAGAATGACCAGAGGCGGAGGTCCGAGCCATCGAAGGTCGGCTTGGGCACGACCGCGTACATCACCTGGGGAATCACGATCGCCGAGCCCGCCACCGGGCCCGCCACCGGGCCGCCGAACGGTGGCGCGTAGAATTCGACGCGGCTCGTGAAGTTCCCGAGCTGGGCGTTGGTCACCATGCAGCCGGCGGACGCGGCGCTCGCGCCGACCGTGATGCGCTCGACGCAGCCCGCACCGGTCCCGAAGTTGATGGTCGGTACCACGAGGTCACCCGCGTTCGGCGCGTGCTCGGGGATCTGCTCGAGGAGGCCGAACGGGTTCACGTTGGCGAGCGTGATGGTTCGCTTGATCAGCCGCGACGTGGAGTCGACGACATAGATCTTGCCCACGCCGCGCGGCGGAAGGTTCGCGTTGGTGTCGTCGAGCAGCTCGCACGAGACATAGAGGTCGGTGTTGACCCGGTACACGGAGTGGCAGTTTGGTTTGCCGTCCGGGTCGCCCACGCCGAGGTCGTACTCGAGCGTCGTCGTGGTGCCGCGGGTCAGCTCGACCATGCCCTTGTTGCCGAACGTCGCGACGTAGAGCTTGTTCCCGATCACCGCGACGTCCTGCGGATTCGTTCCCGCGCCCGTGCTGATCTGCTCGACGAGGTGGAGGTCGCCCGCATCGAGGATCGTGATGTTGTTTTCGGCGCGATTGATGATGAACAGCTCGTCGCCGATCTTGCGGAGCATGGGGTCACTGCCGACCGCCATCGCAGGACCGGCACCCATCGTGATCGTCCTGGTCTGCAGATCGAGCACCGACAGGATGCCGGGCTGGCCGGGGGTGAAGTTGTTCGATGGCGTCACGACGATGGCGCGAACTTGCGCGGGTGCCGCGTCGAGCGACGAGTCGGCCGGCGGGGTGGCCGGGCCGATGTTGTCGCCACAGGCAGCGGCGAACAGAGCGAGAGCTAGGATCTTCTTCACGGGTACCTCGGGGTTCAATGCGTCCAGTCGATCGATAAATAGAAGCTGCGGCCAGGAAGCGGAAAGCCGGCGACATCGGTGAGCGGCGTCGGCGTCTCGGTGAAAGCGGGGGACGGCGGCGGATCGAGCGGCACGTACGCGACGCGATCGTCGGTCAGGTTCGCGACGGAGATGGCCAGCGCCACTCCTCCGGCGATCTCGACGCGCGCACCGGTGCCGAGCAGGAGACGACCGGGGACCCGCGCGAGGTTCGCCGCGTCGAGCGCGCTCTCTGCCTGCCACGCGCCGTCAACCCACAGGGCGGCGACCCGGCCCGCGAGCGTGCGCACGACATCGGTCCGCGCGTAGAGCACGTGCCCGGGCCGGCGCGGAACGGCCTTGCCATCGACGCTCGCATCGTTGGAGACCTGCTCGGTGATGAGCCGCGTGTAGCTCGCGGTCAGGCTCACCGTCTTCGCGAGACGCGCCGACGCAACGACCTCGGCGCCGTAGCCCTGGGTCGTTCCGATGTTCTCCGCGCGCGCGACGAAGCCCGCGTAGTTGATGATCGCGATCGTGTCGTGTGCGCGATTGGCGAACGTGCTCGCCGAGACGAGGATCCGATCGACGTCGCGGAGGGCCTTCGCGGGCGCCCACACGACGCCGAGATCCGCGGACGGCCCGCGCTCGGGTTTCAGGTCCGGCGTCCCGACGATGTAGCCGCGGTTGCCGAACACCTCGAGCAGCGTCGGCAGCCGCGCATACCAGCCGGCGCTGCCCTTGATCGCGAGATCGGGCGTGAGCAACGACCGCGTCGACAGCCGCGGGCTCGGAACGATGTCCCACCGCGGTTCGATGATCTCCGGCGTGACCGCGCCCGACATCGGCGTCGGCTGCGAGCGCAGCACATCGAGGCGGAACGCGGGCGTGACCACGAGCTCGGGCGCGAGTGCGAGGTCGAAGCCGCCGAGCAGCGCGCCGCCGATCCGCGTTCCGGTCTGCAGGTCGTCGCTGCCGGTGCGATCGCGATCGCGAAACCGATCGCCGCGGAGCTCGAGGCCCGCCGCGAGCCGGTGCGCGCCGAGCGGCAGCATCCACGTCGACGACGCACCACCCGACACCGTGAGGTAGCTGCGATCCGCGGCACCGAGACCGAGCTCGGCCATCGGATCACGGAGTCGCTGCGTCTCGACGAGGACGAATGCGAGCTGGCGCGCGATCGCCGGTCCCGCGGTCATGGCGAGCTGACCATCCCCGATCACATCGAGCGTCGACAGTGTCGCATCGGCCGCGGGGCGCGCGGTGCTGCCGGGCAACCCTTGGCGCTTCCACGCGACGCGTGCACCGCCGGCGAGCGTTCGATCCTCGGTGCCGAGACGGGTCGCACCATCGAACGCATCGAAGCCGTTGTTGCCACGGACGCGGTAGCTGTCGTCGGAGCCGTTGAGGAGCGTGCCGTTGTCGTCGAAATAGGTGTAGTCGCCTGCGGCGTGGGTGTAACCGAACGTCGTCGATGACAGCACGCTGCCGTGATCGTCGCCGTAGTGCGCGCGGAGATGGCGTGCGCCGAACGAGCCCGTGCCGAGCGAGGCCCGCACGCGTTCGCCGTGCTCACCGCGGCCGAGTCGCGTCACGAGGTTGACCGCGCCGCCGACGCCTGCGCCGCCGAGCTCGATCGGAACCGCCCCGCGATACAGCTCGACCTCGCCGAAGCTATCGAGCGCGAACCGGCCGAGATCCGTGGTCACCGCCGCCAGCCGCGCGAGCGGAATGCCGTCGATCAAGACGCTCGTGTTTCCGGGCGACGTGCCGCGCACGCTGACCGATTGATACGCACCGAGCCCACCGAGGCTCCGGGTCTGCGCACCCGCCGACGTTGCGAGCGCATCGGCGACCGACGCGGTGGCGGGGTGATCGTCGGGGTGGAGGACCGTGACGAACGGCGCCTCGCCGAGAGCGCGCGCCCGATCGCGAGCACCCTCATCGGGCGCGCGATCGATGATGATGATCGTCTCCGCCTCGGCCGTGGGCGCTGGATCGGCAGACGCACGTGCGCTGACAACAGCCAGCACGACGCATGCGTGTGAAATCTCGGAGAGTCGGTTCAATGGTCACCCCACGTGACACGGGGTGACGAGCGCGTTCGCTACGCCTCCTTCACACCCGAAGTACCGACAGAGAGGTGTCCTGACTTCCGGATCGTCCTAGGCGGCGCCTTCCCAGTTTCCCAGTGGCTTCGTGCCGCTTCGTCCCCGGTTACAGTAGCGGGGGCTGTGCCAGCGTCTCACTGGCTTCCCTGCATCCGTCGGAGCTGTAGTCCTTGCGTTCAGTCGATCGGAGCCTCTTTTCGCTTCCTACCATGAGATGCTAGGGCCATGCAGCGCATCTGGGGACTGCTGGTTCTGGCCGCGTGCAACAGCGACGGTGCGGGGCTCGACGCGCCCGGCAGCAATGGGGGCGGGGACGGGCCGCCGGGAGGGCCCGGGATCGACGCCGCGATCGATGCCTCTCCTGGCGTCGGTGAGCCCCCCGAGCTGATGGGGATCACGCTGCTCCACAACCAGATCCGCGCGATGGTCCAGACCACCACCCCGCTGCCGGCGCTGCAGTGGGAGCCCGCACTCGCGGCAACCGCGGCTGCATGGGTCGCCCAGTGCACCGACACGGCGCCGCCGATGGGCCTCGTCGATCACAACGCGGGGCGCTCGACCGGCCACCCGTACTACGTCGGCGAGAACATCTATGCCTCGGGTGGGTCCGCCACGGCGCAGGGCGCGGTGACGAGTTGGGCCAGCGAGAAGGTGAACTACAACCCGGCGACCGGGGGCTGCAACGGCATCTGCGGCCACTACACGCAGATCGTGTGGCGCACGACCCTCAAGGTCGGCTGCGCGCTCAAGAACTGCGCCGGCCTGACCTACCCGAGCACGATCGTCTGCGACTACGGCCCCGGCGGCAACAGCGGCGGCCCGGCGTACTGAAACGAAACCGGCGACCACGTTGGCCGCCGTCCCGGTCGCTCGATCGTTCGCTCGATCGTTCGCCTACTGCTGAACGATGTCGCCCTTCATGCCGCCGAGCGCGCCGACAAGCTCGCCCTTCTCCTTCTCCGGCACCTTGAACTTGTCGAGGGCCTTCACGAGGTCCTCGACGAGCGCGTTGAAGTGCTCGTCCTTGACGCCCATGCCGGTGTGCGACTCCTTCATGGTCTTGCCGGTGTACTTGCACGGGCCGCCAGACGCCTCGCAGATCTGATCGACGAGCATGGCCTTGAGGTGCGGGATGTCGGCGTTCGCGAAGAACGAGTTGATCCGCGCGTCGGCCGCGATGTTGGCGACGAAGTCGTCGACGACGGCGGTGATCGCGTCCTTGCCGCCGAGGCGGTCGTAGAGCGGCTTGTCCGCGGTGGCGCCGCCGCCGCCGGTGGTCGTGGTGCCTTCCTTCTTGCCGCCGCCACAGGCGGCGAGAGCGAGAGCTGCGAATGCGGCGACGACGAACATGCGAATCTTCATGGAAATCTTTCTGGGGGCTTTGAAGGTGCCCCGACTTGAATCGGAGGTATCAGGGTTTTCTTACAGCCCGAGGCTGACGCGGCGCAAAAATCACTCGGGCGCGGGCTTGGAGAGCTTCGGCTTGACCTTGTAGCCGGCGAGGAACGTGATCGCCTTGAGCCCGCGGACCGCCCAGAACAGGATCCCGAACGCGAGCACGAGGACGGCAGGACCCGCGAGCAGCATCTTGGCCCACGAGATCGACTCTGCGGTGAGGGCATCGCCGGTGACCGCATCGTTGACCGCAGCGAGGATCTTCGCCGAGAAGATCGCGAACACGAGTGGGAACACCTGAACGAGCAGCACGGCCGGCGCGCCCCACTGGAAGAACCGCAGGTGCGTGGAGATCGGGGTGCCCTCGTTGAACCGCTGCTGGAAGATCTTCTGACTCTTGCCGAGGAAGAACGACATCGACAGGATCAGCGCTGCCAGGTTGAGCACCAGGAACAAGATCACCGCGAACAACGTGACGAACACGAGTCCCGAGGACGCGCCCTCCGCGAACTGCAGGTACTGGATCGTGTAGCTGAAGTAGGTGAGGAACGCGGCGAGCGCCGGCTTGACGATCTGACCGAGCACCACCGACGAGATCAGCGTCAGCACCACGAGTACGCCGACCGTGCAGATCGCCGCGAGCAGCTCTCCCTTCACGCGCCGCATGCTGTTCGCGACGACCTCCTTGCCGACACCACCCGTGCCGGCCGCCGCCTGCGCCGGCAGCTTCACGATCTCGGTCAGCGTGGGTCGGATCGCGAGCACGAACAGGACGAGCGTCAGGATCGTCAGCACGATCGGCAGGATCGAGAACACGAAGTCGACCTTCTTGAACATCTTCGCGACTGACACGAACACCTTCGCGTCCTGGACGATCTTGATCCCGTTGTTCAACAGCTGCACGGCCGGCTGCTCCTCGGGATCGTTGCGCATCTGCTCGATGGTCGGCAGGAACAGCTCCTTGCCCATCACGAGATAGTCCTCTGCGTCCTCGTCGAGAGTGTCGAACGTGCCGCTCGCGATCGCGATGCTCGGGTTCGTGAAGCTCGAGAGCGCGCCCTGCACGGTGCGCAGCCCGAACAGCACGCCGCCGAACAGGTTGACCGTGACGAGGAACGTGACGGCCGCGAGCGCGGAGTATTTGAACAGCACCTTGCCCTGACCCGGATACTTCTTCGCGAGCACGAGCGGCATCAGCAGGAGCAACAGACCGCACAGCGAGAAGCCAACGACGAGCAACGAGAACGTGCGCATCCGCTGGTCGGACTTGAGCGCGATCTTGTTCGCCATCTTGTCGAGGACGATCTTCTTGACCAGGCGAACACCGGCGCGGAAGGTCTCGATGTCGATCGACGGCGTCAGCTCCGTGGCATCGGGGCGTGCCTCGAGCGACTTGTCGTCGGGCGTGTTCGGGATGTCGTCGAAGAACGCGGCGAACGCGGCGCGGTCGGCAATCTCCTCGGGTTCGAGCGTGCCATCCCCGTCCGCGTCGAACGGATCGGTCGGCGGGTCCTCCTCCTCGGAGTCCTTGATGCCGTCATTGTCGATGTCGCCGTCTTCCTGCGCGTCGGGCGTGCCGTCACCGTCGGCATCCGCGGCATTGGGATCGACGTCGGCATGCGCGGCGGCTTCGTCCGCATCGGACACGCCATCGCCGTCGGAGTCTTCCTTGCCGTCGGGCGTGCCATCGCCGTCGGTGTCCTCCGCGGTATCCGGGGTGCCGTCGCCGTCCGCATCGCCCGGCTTCGCCCCGGGTGCGGGCGCGTCCGGCTTGCCGTCGCCGGCCGCCATAGCCGCAGGAGCTGGTTCCGCGGCAACAGGTTCCGCGGCAACAGGTTCCGCGACAGCAGGTTCCGGGTCGTCCTCGGCGGCGACCACCGTGGTGCCGACCCCCAAGCCAAACCACATCACGAGGAGGAAGAGCCGGGCGCGCGTTCGCATGACCGTCCGGGTATCACGTTTGACTGTAAGGTGGCGCTGTCATGAGCACCGACCTCGCAGGCAAGACGTTCGTCATCACGGGGGCGAACACCGGCATCGGCAAGGTAACCGCGACCGACCTCGCACGGCGGGGTGCTCACGTGATCGTCGCGTGCCGCACGCCGAGCAAGGCGCAGCCGGTGATCGACGCGATCAAGAAGGGGACCGGCAACGATCGGGTCGAGCTCGTCACGCTCGATCTCGGCGACCTGACCTCGGTCCGCACCGCTGCCGCCCAGATCCTCGCGAAGAACGTCCCGATCCACGGTCTGATCAACAACGCGGGCCTCGTCGCGCGTGGACTCACGAAGCAGGGCTTCGAGCTGACGTTCGGCACGAACCACCTCGGCCACTACCTGTTCACCCGCCTCCTCCTCCCGCGCCTCGAGGAGGCCGGCACCGCGCGGATCGTCAACGTCTCGAGCAACTCGCACTATCGCGCGAAGGCGATCGATTGGGACGCGCAGCAGAAGCCGACGAAGAGCGTGACCGCGTTGCCCGAGTACGAGGCGAGCAAGCTCGCGAACGTGCTGTTCACCAAGGAGCTGGCCCGCCGCCTCGAGGGCACGGGAATCACGACCTATGCGGTGCACCCTGGCGTCGTCGCGACGGATGCGTGGCGCCGGATCCCGCCGCCGTTTCGCTGGCTCGCGAAGCTGTTCATGCTGACGCCGGAGCAGGGCGCGAGGTCGACGATCGTCGCGGCGACCGACCCCGCTCTCGCGAGCCACACCGGTCGCTACTACACCGTCGGCGGCAAGGAGAAGGTCCCGAACCGCGTCTCCGAGGACGCGGACCTCGCGAAGACCTTGTGGAACAAGAGCGCCGAGTGGACCGGTCTGCCCGCATAGGTCGATTGCTCGGGATGTAGGCGGACCGACGTCTGCGTCGGGGATCCTCGGGATCTGCGGCGGGTTCCTTACTTCGTCGCAGAGGCAGAAGTCCGCGACATCACGCGGTCACCGTGACGGCCTGTCTCATCCAGATGCAATGGTATTGCATCTGAATCGGGCATCACCTGATGCGCGGGCTGACACCCGCTGTCCGATGTCGACGCTGCGCTGCCAGATCAAACGAACGTCGCACGACTACATCGCCCCCCGGAATCGACACACGCACCCACTCCCAACGTGGGCACGCTCACCCTTCATGAATGGGAAGTGTCGCCATTCGTTCTCGCACTGGTGCTCTCTGCCGCTGACAGCATTCCGCGTGTTGCTTGCTGCGCGGGTTGCGCATCGATCGCTGGCACCACGCATGAACAAGGGTCTGTTCGAAATGAAGACGATCCTTTCCGGCGCGATGGTGATGGCGGCGGCGTGGCAACTGGTTGGTTGCATGGTCGGCGAGGAACCGGAGGTCCTGTCCTCCACCGAAGGCGAGACCTTCGTGGAGTTCCGCGCCCAGACGTACCGCGAGCCGTGGGAAGGCGGTCACTACATCGTCGACGGTGACACTCCAATCGCCGACGAGAAGACGCTCTACGAATTCTGGGAGGACCAGGTCCAGGGCGGCCTCATCATCAACAAGATCGGTCAGCAGGACGATCGCTGGAACGACACCCAGAAGCTCGACCTGACCTACTGCATCTCGAACAACTTCGGCGCGAACAAGGCGACCATCGTGACCGCGTTCAACGCCGCGACGGCGGGCTGGACGAGCCGCGCGAACGTCAAGTTCGTCTATGCGTCGACGCAGGACGCCACCTGCACGACCACGAACAACAATGTGGTGTTCAACGTCCGCCAGGTCTCGGGTCAGCCGTACCTCGCCCGCGCGTTCTTCCCGGCGAACGGCCGCACCTCGCGCGAGGTGCTCGTCGATACCAGCGCGTTCGGCAACACGGGCTGGCCGCTGTCGCACATCGTCGGCCACGAGCTCGGTCACACGCTCGGCTTCCGCCACGAGCACACGCGTCCCGAGGCGGGCACCTGCTTCGAGGACACCAGGTGGCGCCCGCTGACGACCTACGACTCGGCGTCGATCATGCACTACCCGCAGTGCAACGGATCATCGAACGATCTCGACTGGTCGACGAAGGATGCGCAGGGCGCTTCGTCGGTCTACGGCGCGCCGGGTGGTGGTGGCACGACGCCTCCTCCGCCGCCGAGCGGGACCGCGAAGTCCGAGACCCAGAGCGGAGCGCTCGCGCTCAACGCGACCAAGACGTACGGCGCCTACCTCGTGGTCCCGGGCACGACGTTCACGGTGAAGATGACGGGGACGGGTGATCCGGACCTCTACGTTCGCTGGGGCTCTGCACCGACGACGACCCAGTACAACTGCCGGCCGTACCTCGACGGTCCGACCGAGACCTGCGCGGTCACGGTGCCAGCCGGCCAGACCTCGGCCCACGTGATGGTCCGCGGTTACACCGCCGCGACCTACAATCTCGCGCTCACCTGGACCGCGCCGTAATTCGCTTTCCGCGCGAGTCGGCTAGCATCGTGGAGTGCGGGAGCCAGGCAACGAGGCGCTCGCCGAGCTCGCGAAGGAGCTCGGTGGGAGCGTCAAGGCGCTGAGCCCCGAAGCGCGCGGGCGGTATCACCGTGGCAGAGGACCGCACCGCGACTTTGCGTGGCTCGACACCACGGTCAACGGACTACGCGCGGCCGTCTTTCACGACCTCGGCACGAACGGGTCGATCCTCGGGGTCGCGGTGTTCACGCCGAACGCGACGGTGACCTCGATCGTCGATCCGATCATCCAGCGCTCCGCGACGCTCGCGCACTTCCAGCGGACGGGCAAAGACGACTGGTGCCTCGACGGTGGTCAAGCCAACCCGAAGCTCGATCGCTACATCTTCGTCGGCTGCCGAGACGGTGTGCTCTACGCCACGCCCTGGGCATCAGGAGTGTCGTACGGCTCGCAGCAGCTCGCGATCCTCGCGCTGTCGGAGCTCGCCACGCACGCCGCGCGGCCGTGGCGACTGATGAACGACGGTGAGCGGAAGGCGGAGGTCGCGAACGACCGCAAGATCTGGTGGGTGGCCGCGGGCTTGATCGCGTGGGCGGTCATCCAGCAGCTCATCATCTAGCGCTACTCGCGCGGGCGGACGCAGTACACCTCGGCGACGACCTCGATCGTCGACGACGGCGACGTGTTGCGATAATCGCAGCGCCACGACGCGGCGTTCGCACCATCGGACATCGCGACCGGTCGCGCGGCGACGAGCTGCGCCATCCACTGCGGATCGGCGTAGCAGCCTCCGGTGACGAGGAGATCAACGGCGCGATCGCACGACGCGACCGCCGTCGCGACGAGCCCGGCACCGACGGAGATCCGCGCTTCCTTGCGGACGATGTCGGTCTTCGACGAGTACGCGGACGCCGGACCGGGCGGTCCCTTCGGGCCTTGGGGCCCCTGCGGACCCTGGAGACCTTGCGGCCCCTGCAGGCCTTGCACGCCTTGCGGACCGTCGGGCCCCGGCGGTCCTGGATCGCCCTTGCCGCCGCGCGGACCCTCGGGACCGGGGGGCCCGAGCCCGAATGGACCCGCGGGACCGGGTGGCCCCGGTGGGCCGAGGGGACCCGCGGGACCCAAAGGTCCGGACATTCCGGCCGCCTTGCCCTTCGCGAGCAACTCGGCCGCGATCTTCGCGGTGTCGGCGGAGCCGCGACGCTCGATCTCCGCGATCCGGAGATCGTGATCGTCGACGCGCTTGCCGGTCTGCGCGAGCTTCTCCTCCGTGGGCTCGTTCACGCGGCACGCGGCCAGCACGAACAACAG
>JAYUYE010000962.1:0-16048 GCA_043752985.1 Myxococcales bacterium | reverse complement strand
TGATCGCGTTCGCCGGCCTGCTGTGGTGCTTGTTCAAGGTACCGGTGCTGTACACCAAGGTCACCATCCCAGTCGTGACCTTCGCGCTCGGTGGTCGCTTCAACTGGGCCGTCGTGCTCGTCGCGTTCATGGCCGCGAGCTGGATCGCGGACTACTGGGCGCGCCACGCCACGTCCAAGCCGATGCAGTACGTGGGGCTCGGGATCTACATCGTCGCCGAGGCGCTGATCTTCACCCCGCTCCTCGTGATCGTCATGATCAAGACCGAAGCAATCATCGCCAAGGGCGGCGGCAATCCGAACATTCTGCGCGACTCGGCGTTCGTCACCCTCGCGATCTTCGCGGCGCTCACCGCGTCGGTGTTGTTCTCGAAGAAGGACTTCTCGTTCCTGCGCTCGGGCCTCGCCATCGCGGGCGCTGGCGCGACGATGCTGGTCTTCCTGTCGCTCGCGTTCGGCTTCAACCTCGGGATCATCTTCTCGATCGCGATGGTGTTGCTCGCGGCGGGTTACATCCTCTACCAGACATCGCAGATCTTCGCGCACTACCACACCGAGCAGTACGTGGCGGCCTCGCTCGCCCTGTTCTCGTCGGTCGCACTGATGTTCTGGTACGTGATCCGGATCTTCATGAAGCTCCGCGAATGAACTAATCTGCCTCGTGGCAGGTGGTTCTCAGTCAGTCGTCATCAAGGCGCTCGTCGCCAACTTCGGAATCGCGATCGCCAAGTTCGTCGCCGCAGGGATGTCCCGGTCGGCCTCGATGCTCTCCGAGGCGGTCCACTCTCTCGCCGACTCCGGGAATCAGCTGTTCCTGCTGATCGGCATGCGGCGAGCGACGCGTCAGGAAGACGCCGTCCACGAGTTCGGCTACGCGACCGAGCGCTACTTCTGGGCGTTCATCGTCGCGGTCTCGCTGTTCACGATCGGCGCGACCTTCTCGATGTACGAGGGCGTGCACAAGGTCCTGCACCCGGGCGGGGAGATGGGCAGCCGCACCGTCGCGTACATCGTGCTCGGCGTGTCGATCTGTCTCGAGCTCTACTCGCTCAATGCCGCGCTCGCCGAGTTCCGCCATATCAAGGCCGGCCGTTCGCTGAAGCAGACCATCAGCGAGGCGCGCGACGCCGTGGTCATCGTCGTGCTGTTCGAGGATGTCGCGGCGCTGATCGGACTGCTCGCCGCGCTGTTCGGCTTGATCATGAGCCAGCTGACCAACAACGGCGTGTGGGACGGCGTCGGGTCGATCATCGTCGGCGTGACGCTGTTCGGCGTCGCGTTCTTCCTGGCCCGCAAGACCAAGCAGCTGCTGATCGGCCAGGCCGTGACGCCGAACCAGCGTGTGCGCATGATCGAGATCACCGAGCAGACGCCGGGCGTCAAGTCGGTGGTCCACATGCGGACCACCCATCTCGGCCCCGAGGAGGTCCTCGTCGGCATGAAGGTCAGCCTCGATGACACGATGGCGACCCGCGACGCGATCAAGCTCGTCGACGAGATCGAGCAGCTGCTGCGCGTCGAGCTGCCGATCCTCAAGCGGATCTACATCGAGATCGGCGCGCCGACAGATCCGAAGACCGCCGCAGCGGCGAGCTAGAGCTTCGAGTCAGGCGAACCCTGCGACCACTCCGCCTCTACCAGATCTTGATGCGCTTCTCGGGCGAGAGGAACAGCGGGTCCTTGGCGACCGGCTTGTAGGCCTCGTACCAGGCGTCGAGGTTCCGCACGACGGTCGTGCGGAACTCCGAGGGGCTGTGCGAATCCGTGACGAGGCGGTTCGCGTACTCCTGATCGCGATAGAGGCGGCGCCAGACCTGCGCCCAGCCCAGGAAGAACCGCTGGTCACCGGTGAGGCCGTCGATGACGGGCGCGGCCTTGCCACCGAGCGAGAGCTTGTACGCGTTGTGCGCGACGGTGAGACCGGCGAGGTCGGCGATGTTCTCGCCGAGCGTCAGCTCGCCCTTCACGCACTGCGCGGGCTTGCCGGCGCTCGCCGGGACCGGGCAGTAGGCGCTGTACTGGGCGACGAGCTGGCTGGTCGCCTTCTTGAACTTCTCGGTGTCCTCGGGGGTCCACCAGTTCTTGAGCGCGCCCTTGGCGTCGTACTGCGCGCCCTGATCATCGAAGCCGTGACTGATCTCGTGACCGATGACGGCACCGATACCGCCATAGTTGACCGCGTCGTCGGCGTTGGCGTCGAAGAACGGGGGCTGCAGGATCGCGGCCGGGAACACGATCTCGTTGAGGCCGGGGTTGTAGTAGGCGTTGACCGTCATCGGCGTCATTCCCCACTCGCCGCGGTCGATCGGCTTGCCGAGCTTGGCGAGGCGGCGGTCGTACTCGAAGGCCGACGCGCGCGCGTCGTTGCCGACGGGATCACCGGCGACGATCTTGAGCTTGCTGTAGTCGCGCCACTTCTTCGGGTAGCCGATCTTCGGGTTGTAGGTGGCGAGCTTGTCCTTGGCCTTCGCCTTGGTCTCGGGGCTCATCCAGGCGAGAGCATCGAGGCGCTGGCCCATCGAGACGAGGAGATTCTTGACGAGCTCGTCGGCGCGCGCCTTGGTCGTGGGCGTGAAGTACTTGTCGACGTAGATCTTGCCGACGGCCTCACCCATCGCGGCGGTGATCTCGTCGACGCCGCGCTTCCAGCGCTCCTTGTTCTCGGGCGTTCCGGACAGGGTCTTGCCGTACATCTCGAATCGCGCGTCGACGAGCTTCTTCGGCAGGTACGGCGCGGTCGCGGTGAGGAGGTGCGCGGTCAAGTAGTCCTGCCACACCGCGATCGGCTCGCTCTTGACCAGCGCGGCGATGCCGGTGATCGCGGTCGGCTGATTGACGTTGAAGGCGGGCTGCTTGCCGAGGCCGGTACCGGCGAGCCAGATCTTCCAGTCGACGTCGGGCGCGAGCTTCTGCAGCTCGGCGACGGTGAGCTTGTTGTAGGTCTTCACCGGGTCGCGGTTCTCGACGCGAGTCCAGTGGACCGAGGCGATCTTCTCCTCGAGCGCGTAGACGGCGGCCGCGCGCTTGTCGGCGTCCTTGATGGCGACCATCTCGAGCATCGTGGTGAGGTACTTCTTGTAGCCCTCGCGCACGGCCTCGAACTGCTTTGCTTCAGACGCATACATGTCGCGATCGGGGAGGCCGAGGCCGCCCTGCGCGATGATCGCGATGTGGAGCTCGGGCTCGCGGTCGTCCTGCGCGACGATCGTGACGAACGGGGCCGTGCGGAACGTGCGGGCGTTATCGGCGAACTGCGCGAGCAGACCCTTCGCGTCCTTGATCTTGGCAATCTTCGCGAGGTCCGCTTTGATCGGGGCAAGGCCCTTCTTCTCGATCGCTGCCTCGTCCATGAAGGCTTTGTAGTAGTCGCCGATCTTCTTCGCTTCGGGCCCCTTGAGGGTGGACGCGTTGAGGATGATCTCCTTCGTGCGCGTCTCGCTCTTGTCGGCGAGCACCGTGAACATGCCGTAGTTCGACTTGTCGGCGGGGATCTGCGTCGCCGCGAGCCAGCCGCCGTTCGCGTACTGATAGAAACTCTTGCCCGGCGCGACCTTGGTGTTCATGCCGGCGATGTCGAAGCCCCAGGTTCCGATCTCGGGCTTGAGGCCACTCGGTGCGGGCCCCGGCGTCGGGACCGGGATCACGGCGTCGGGCTGCACCGGCATCGCAGCCGGCTTGCTCGCGATCGGGTCCGGAGTGGGGGCAGGAGTGGCGGTCGTCGGGGGCGGAGAGGATCCGCACGCCGCCAGCATCAGGGTCGCAGCGAGGAGCTTCTTGTTCACGTAGCGTGCGTATCAAGGAGTGCGCCCGCTGCATAGTGCGACGGGGCCGCGACACGTGCGGTACCGTCGGCGGATGTGGATCCGATCGCTGGTGGTGCTCGCGGCGGTGGCCGGGTGTGGCTCGCGGCCCGCGCCGGAGGCGGGCCTCCGGAATTCCTCCGCCAACCGGGCGTCACCGATCACGCCGGCCTCGACCGGGCTCGCGGCGCCGTGGATCGCGAAGCTCGACGATCCGCACGAGGCCGAGCGCGCGGTGAACGAGCTGGAGCAACTCGGTGACCCGACGGCGATCGAGCCGCTCGGCAGGCACTGGACCGACACCGGTCGACCGGTGCGGGTGCTCCAGGCGATGATCGCGCTCGCGCGCCCCCTGACGCCCGACGAGGCCAAGAACCAGTACGTCACCGACTACGAGACGTCGGGGCGACCTGCGAGCTGGGACCGCTTGCTGCCGTTCCTCCGCGCCGCGATCGCAACGCTCGATATCGAGAGCCCGCGGTCGGTCGATAGCGCGACCAAAGCTGCGTTGGCGGTCGAGGAGGCGCGACTCGCGGGCGCCCTGCCGGAGCTCAGCGAGCTCGTGAAGCAACCGCCGAACAAGAACTGGCTGGTCGCGCAGCTCGGGGCGATCCGCGCGCTCGGCGCGATCGGCGGGCCCGACGCCACGCGCACGCTGCTCGGATTGATCGGCCGCGAGCCGCCTCCGCACCCGCGGACCGGAATGAACGCATCGCGCGATGATCGGCGGCTTCTCGAGGACCAGTTCGCGCTCGAGCTCGCACGCACGGGTGCCGCGATCAACGCGCTCGGCGGGCCACCCACGGTAGAGGCGGCCGAGACCCTGATGAAGCAGCTCTACCTGACCCCGGAGCTGGCCACGCAGATCCGGCGTGCGCTCGTCGCGAACGGTCCGGTCGTGACGGAGCTAGTGCGGACGATCCTGCGTGGCAAGCACGAGGCGATCAACACCCTGATTCGCGACCGCAAGCTCGATCGCTACTGCGGTGATGCGGGCGATCTGCCGCCCGTGAAGTGCCAGCCCGTGTCGCTCCGTGACTTCTACGCGGCTGTGATCGTCGGCGACCTGCACGATCCGAAAGCAGTGCCGGAGCTGCTCGAGGTGCTGACGCGACCGGCGATGCCCTCCTACTACGCCGAGGACGCCGCGGGTCCGCTCACGCAGCACCACGCAGTGTTCGACGCGCTGCGCAAGCTCGGCGCCGAGGAGGCCGTTGCTCCGGTGCGCGCGATGTGGAAATCACCGACGCTCGACGTCACGACGCGAACGCTCGCGATCGGCGCGTATGCCTTCCTTGCCCGCACCGATGCGGACGTCGATGCGCTCGGCAAGATCGCGGAGGACAGCTCGGCCGATGAGGGGCTTCGTCAGGAAGCCGCGACCGCGTTTGCTCGGCTCGCGCGCGATCCGAAACACATCTCGCTCCTGCTCGGTCTCGCGGAACGCTACACGAAGCAGGCCGCCAAGAAGCGCAAAGCTGCGGACGCCGCGAAGCCCGCGACGACGAAGGCCGATGCCGCACTCGCGAAGAAGGAGAGAGCCTGGGACGCCTCGAAGGCCAAGCTCATCCAGGTCGCGAAGGATCCGGCGGCCACGACCGAGCAGATCCGCACCGCGGCCGCGGCGACGAAGCAACTCGAGGACGCCTTCCGCGACGCGAAGCGCAAGCATCGCGAGCAGACGGCCGGCTATCGCTCGCTCGATCAAGCCGCCGTCGCATCCACGGGGTTCGCGCGGATATTTCAAGCGCACGTCGCGCGGATCGAGATCGCGATCCACTGCAAGAACGACCTCGCATGCTTCGGCGGCACGTTGACGCTCCCCGAGGCGGAGCTGATCGCCCGGATGAAGCGTCACGTGCCCGACGTGGAGACCTGGACCAAGGAGGAGAAGCACGGCCTGTACGAGGCGTCTGTCGAGCGCGCCATGCTCGAGGTCGGAAAGCGCGGAACCGCTGCCGCCGAGCTGACGGACGCCTTGCTCGATGCGGCGAAGAGCGACGATCGGCTCGTTCGCCAGAGCATCCTGCTCGCGCTGCCGCACATCGCGAAGCTGCCGTGTGTGTCGTGCGTGGCGAAGCTCGACGTCGTGATCAAGGCAGGTGAAGGCAAGCCGGCGATCCAGGCGCTGGACGTCGAGACCACGCTGCTGCGCAACTACTTCCGCTGGGCGAAGTAGTCAGCGCGCCGCGACGGTGAGCCGAGATCCTGACTCAGCGGTAGGGACCATCGGGGAGGACGGAGTCGGTCGCGAGCTGCGCGACGACCCGCGTGGCGATCGCGATCGGCTCGGGCGCCAGCACCGCACCGTCGAACCACACGGTGACGTCGGACTCGCTGACGATCACGGCGCGCGCCTTGTCCGTGTCGCGGACGAACAGCGGCTCGAACAGCGCGAACGGTATCGCCGCGCCGTCATGCGACACTCGCACGTCAAGGTGACGCAGCGACCTGGGTGCACGCTGCTTGCTGCCAGCGGGCAGCTCCGGCAGCGGACCCCGCGGCGCGTCGCCATCGACGATCGACCAGACGACGTCCGATGCGCTCGCGCGATTACCGCGGACGCGCGTGGTCAGCCGGTGATGCGTTCCACCACCACGACGCAGGTAGCGCACCTCGACGTCAACGCGTTGCTGCTCGAGCAGGATCGCAGTGGAGCCGAGCTCGATGCGATCCGTGACCTGCTTGACGGAGGCACCGGTGAGCAGCGCCAGCTCGGAGCAGCGCGCCCCCCAGCGGCCCGACGCGCCCGCGATCACGCATGCGACCTCGAGCGCGTCGACCACTTCGTCGGGCGGGATGTACTTGAGGCCGCGTGCCGATGACAGCCTGTTGTCGCGGATCTCGAGCGTCGAAGGCCGCCGGATCCGTGCTTCGGCGAGATCGAGCGGATCGTTCTGGAGCAGCTTCAGCAGACGGGCGCGTTCGTTCGCGTCGTGCAGCTCGATGCGCATGCGTTCGCGGATCAGGGCGCGGCGCGCCGGCTCGTCGAGCCACAGCCTCGCTAGCAGCGGATCGTTCGTGCGGATGAAGTACGCGTCATCGACCTGCGGCTCCCCGATGTCGGTGTCACCGAGCCAGCGATTGCCCCACTGGATCAGCAGCTCGAAGCCGTCGAGAGGCGGCAGATCGAGGAAGATCTCGAGCAGTGGATCGAACCGCAAGCGCAGCGAGTGGAACTGTCCCTCGTGGTGCAGCGGCCCTACGAGCGCCCCTTGCTCGACGCGAAGGCGAGATCCAGGAAACGCGCCGGTGATGATTTCGAGCAGAGCTACTTGTCCGTCGGCAAGACCGTGATGAACAGCGTACAGCTCTTCGCATCCGTCTCGGTGACGCTCGCGATGATCTTGTACGTGTCCTTGTACATCACCAGGCGATGCGAGTTGTCTTGCGGAATGTAGCTCTCGATCCGGTATCCGATCCGCTCGAGCTCCGCTCGTAGCTGGGCGTACACGACGTCCTTGTTGCGCGGAAGGTTGTACCCGGTGTTGTCGGTACCTGCCGCTTTGCCCGCGTCGGCATCTGCCGGAACCGGAAACCCGGCCGGCCCGGGCTTGAAGCCCGCGCCGACACCCGAATCAGAGCCACGCGCGGGCGGCAGCGGCACGGATTCACCGACCGGCAGCGGCGGTCCTTCGATCTTCGTCGCCTTGGAGCCACCGCATCCAGCGGAGAGCAACGCAGCGCAAATGATCACGCGAAGAACTGCCATGCCACGACGATACACCGGGCGAGCAACCTCCCCGGTGATCGCGCGGTCTACGGATTCACATGATCGCGAAGCAGACCGTGTTATCTGCCTCGCTCCTGGCGTTGCTCGTGGCACCGGTGGCTCGCGCACTTGCGGACCCGGGCGCGCCGCCCGAGCGTCCGGACGAGGCCCCGCTCGATGCGCCGATTCCCGACGGGCCGAAGATCGACCCCCCCGGCAAGACCGGCACGTTCTCGATCGGCGCCGGGTTCAGCAGTGACGAAGGCTTCATCGCGCGTGCGCGAGTTGCGCAAGACAACCTGTTTGGAACGGGGACCCGGCTCGCACTCGATGCGCGGATCTCGGCGCGTCATCAGCGATTCGTCGTCGGGTTCGAGGATCCGACGCTGTTCGGCACCAACACCACATTCAACGCGAAGCTCTACAACGACGTCCGTGTTCTGCCCGGGTTTACCCGCAAGGCGGCCGGCGGCTCGCTGACGCTGTCGCACGCACTGGGTCCTCACACGCAAGGTTTCGTCGGGATGCGTGTCGAGCAGATCGCGGTCGAGCCCGGCAACGATCTGGTCGCGCGCAGCATGCAGGAGCCACAGGCGTTCCGCGGCGGCCGGCTCGCCGCGGTGCGCGCCGGCATCGAATACAACACCACCAACGATCCGTTCTGGCCAAGTCGCGGCACCCGCGTGGGCACGTCGATCGAGATTGCCGATCGCGATCTCGGTTCCGAGATCCAGATGATGCGGACGGACGCGTGGCTGGGCCACCATCGTCCGCTCGGTCCGTTCACGCTGCATGCGAGCGGTAGCGTGAGCACGGTGAGCAGTGGCGCGCCGTTCTCCGAGCGCCTGCACTTCGCCGGCAACCAGGACATCCGCGGCTATGCGCCGGGCGCGCTCGGTCCGGTCGATCCACAGACCGGGATGTCGCTCGGTGGAACCCTCGCGTACACGGCGCGGGGGGAGCTCGAGCTGCCCCTGTTCAAGCGTGCTGGGATCTCGGCCGTGGCCTGGGCCGATGCAGGCGGGATCCTCGACCAGGGCACCCGGTGGTCAGGCGCGTCGGCCGGCGTCGGCCTCGTGTGGAAGTCGCCGATCGGTCTGGTTCGGCTCGACTACGCGGTCCCGCTCGACGGCGGCAAGCCTGGTTTTGTTCTCGGTCTCGGTGGGACGTGGTAGACCCCCGGGATGTCTACCGAGGCCGTCGTCGCCAAGCCCACGCTCAAGGAGCGGCTCCAGGTGCTGATGGCGGACTACGGCAAGATCGCGATCTACACGTACCTCGTACTCTCACTCTCCACGATCGCCGGGTTCTCGATCGCGTTCGGGTTCGGGATGGCGCCGTCCTCGGCGAGCGGCGTGGGAGGTGTGATCTTCGCGGGCTGGTTCGCGGCAAAGGCGACCATGCCGCTGCGCATCCTCGCCACGCTCGGCCTCACCCCCCTGATCGCCACGCTGATCCGCCGGCGCAAGCGCCCCGAAGCCTGACCCCGCCGGCCGTTGCCACGTCGTGCCCGGAATGTGGGTTCCCACGTGCCGGCAGTCACGGGTCATCCGTACATGCAGCACCGCATCTACGGTTTCGGCTTCGTGCTCCTCACGGCGTGCACCACGCTCGGCCCGATGCCGGCGACCACCGGCATCTCCGCGCTCCCCGCCGAGCGGCCGAGCGGCGAGCTTCAAGCGGCCATGATGCCGGTGTTCAACCTCAGCGACTCCACGCGCGAGAAGGACCCAGGTCCGCGGGTGAGCCCGCAGCTCTCCGCCCTGTTCGAGCCCGATCATCTGCTCGGCACCAAGGGTCTGATTCTCGGTGCGCGAACGTGGGGGGAAGAGGGCGATAGTCCGATCGAGCCGATGGTCGGCCTGCGCAGAAAGCTCGACGAGCGGATCGCGATCGCCGGCATCGCGTACGGCACGGTCGTGCGCGGCGCGAGCCGTGGCGCGAGCTATCGGGCGAACCGGCTCGGTGGCGAGCTCGCGGTCGACGCGCTCCTGCTGCCGATGGGCTGGCTCGATCTCCGCCTGCAGGCGACCGTCGCGGCCACGTACATCGGTGCGACCGGTCGCTACTGCGTCCTCGCGAACGGTGAAGGCACCGACTGCGACGACTACAGCCGCGAAATCAACGGCGAGGTCTCGGGCATCTTCCCGTCGGCGACCGCGGGTGCCGCGATCGACTTCGCGCGGCGATCCACCGGCGTGTTCCACGGCGCAAGGATCGCGTTCCTCGCTGCGGTCGGCGCAACACCGCGCCTGCGCGATGGCATCCAGCAGCCGACGAAGGATACGTATCGCTCGTTCGGGCTGTCGCTCACACTCGGGCTCGGCAGCGAACGTTGAGGATACGCGAGCTTCTCAGCGCACGATCAGCGCCGCCGCTGCGAGGACTGCTGCGATCGCCACGAACGCCGAGAAGAACATTCCGTTACTCAGGTGCCAATCGAGCGGCTCGCCGAGGCGCGACCCGCTCGCGCCAAGGTCCCGCTCGCCGAGCTGACGCGTCTCCGATTTGTCGACCCTGAGGGCTGTGACGGTCATAAAAAATTGTTGCGCGCCCAGCTGGTGAGTCCAAGTTTTCCAGCTGGCGACAGGCTCGATGGAGGTTGCCGGCGAACCACCGCGAGAGGCATCTGCGCGAGCCCCCGGCTGTGCATCCCTCGATCGACAGCGGCCGCGGCGCCGGTCGCGTGATGACGCGGACTTCCGGGTGGCACGCCAGCTGCTTTGAACAGAGCCACACCATGAAGCCCATCGACACCATCGACCTCGACTCCGTCCGCGGAGGAACGGTAGGTGCCCTGCTCGGCACCCTCGCGCAGTCCGCCGGCCCCATTCTCGACGGCGTCGCTAGCATCATCGGTGCCGCAAAGGGCGGCGGCGGAGGTGGCGGCCAGGCAGCGCCGATGGGCCTGCCCCCGAGCGCCCCGGAGTCCAGTGGTGGCGGCGGGGTCTCCGTCTCGGTCTCGAACAACGGGATCCAGACCGCTGTCCAGGCGTGAGGCAATACGCCCTGCGCGAGCTCGGGACGCTTCATCAGCGCATCGACTGCCGCGTCATTTTCTCAGATGGCGTCGAAGCGGACGCCCTTGCCTTCGATTCGGGCGCAATCGCCGCGCGCCAGCGTAGCCGCCTCGTCGTCGCGTGAGGGTGTAGGATGCGCCGTGCCTTTCGATCAAGAAGCCGACCTCGACACGCGACTGTCAGGAATCGCCCTGGCCGCCATTCACGCGAAGTACGAATCGCAGTTCGCGGGACGCGAGCTGATGGCCACCATGAAGGAGTCGTCGCAGAACCCCGATGACGCCAAGACCGCCGTGCGCGTCGACAAGGCGATCAAGGCCGCGCTCGCCGACATCGAGACGCTGGTCGGCAGCATCACGTCGGAGGGAGCCGATGATGTTCCGGCAGACGCGAACAACGAGGCGCTGCTCCTCGAGATCTACTGGCGCCTTCACGACAACTGGAAGGCCGACACAGCGCCCGCGGTCAAGATGATCGACCTCGAGGGTACGGCGCCGGCATGGACCGATGTCGCGGCACTGTTCTCCGAGCTGTCCTCGCTCGACCACGACGGCGGCGATGGAGATTCGTTCCCGGCCGAGTGGTACGACGACCTTCTGTCGCGCTATGAGGCGCGGCTCGGCAAGGACAAGCCGAAGAAGAAGGCAGCGCCGCGCAAGGCGGCGATCGTGATCAAGGAGCCGCCACCTGGCGCCAAGATTCTCGACTACTCATCGAAAGCTACATTCTCCGTCGATCAGTGGGTGAATCACCCCAAGTTCGGCGTCGGCATCGTCGTCGAGGCCGCGCAGCACGTGACGCTCGAGTTCGCGGGCGAGCGCAAGATCCTCGCGCACGTCGCGCAGATCGCTGCGCCGATCGTCCCGAAGTTCCGGCCGACCAAGCCCTCCGGTAATACGGCGGACCTCGCACGCGCGGCTGGGATCGACATCAAGAAGGTTCCGGCGCGCTTCGACGGCGAAGGATCCTGATCGTCAGACCGGCGCGAACTTGCGGATGCGCCGCTTCAACGTGCTGCGATAGATCCCGAGGCGACGCGCCGCGAGCGACAGGTTGCCATCGCAATCGGCGAGCACTCGCGTGATGTGCTCCCACTCGACACGCGCCAGCGTAGGGGTCTCGTCGAAATCTAGCTCGGCCTCGGCGTCGGCGACTTCGCCGTCGATCCACTTGATCGCGTCCTTGATCGTGAACGGCTTCGACAGCACGTGGTCCGCGCCAGCCTGAACGGCCGCGACCGCCGCGACGACCGACAGATACGACGAGCACAGCGCGATCATCATGTCTGGATGCTCGCGCTTGAGCTCCGGGATCAACTTCACGCCGGAGCCGCCATCGAGGCGAAGGTCGATGATCGCGAGATGCGGCCGTGTCTCGCGCGCGACCTTCACCGCGCTCGTCGCATCCTTCGCAGTGACCACCGAGCATCCGGGGTGAGCGCCGCGCGACACCGCCGTGAGGAAGCGCTCATCGTCATCGACGAGCATGATCTTCCAGCTCGACTTTTCCTTGCCAACTGCGGCACGCGCTGTCCTCATCCCACTAGTTTCCCGAGCCTATGCTACGAGATCAAGGGGTACCCGGGTGGAGCAAAATGCTCCATCCCCGCGGAAATCCTGCCCGGTTCGCGTTGGGTCTGCGGTTGGGAGGCATGGCGTACCCCCGCTCGTCCTCGCGCTCCTGGCGGCGACGTCTGCGCCCACTCCCGACCTCCACACCCCCGGCATCAACCTTTACTTCGGTGATCTCGGGGCGGTCGCCGGGTACGGACCTGCGCTCGATGGACTGGCGGTGGACGACTGACCGACGTCTGGCGGTGCGCTAGCATGGCGTCGTGGCGTCGGCCTCGGTCCATCTCGCTGTGCTCGTGATCGCGAAGGATCCCGTGCGCGCGGACCTCGCTGCGGGCGACGTGGTTGCGACGCGGGCCGCTGCCGCCGGGCACCGCGTGATCTCGCGGCAGTCGGTCGACGACTCCGAGGCAGCGATTCGCTCCCACCTCGCGCGCTGGATCGACGATCGCGAGGTCGATGTCGTGGTCGTGCTCAGCGGCGGCAACCCCACCGTCAAAAAGACGCTGGCGACGCTCGTCACCGAGCCGGTCCCCGGATTCAGCGATGCGGTTCGCTGCGGCTCGACGTTCGTGTTCATCGTTCCCGGTGCGGCCGGTCCCGGCATGGACAAGCTGGTCCTGCCGCACCTCGACCCGGCGAAGCCGAACAGCCTCATCGCGCAGATCCCGCGGCTGCATGCGAAGCAAGAAGGCGTGCCGGTCCCGATCGCCCCCGAGAAGACGGAGGGCGGCTCCGGGGTTCCCGCTCGGATGCCCGCCGCGGCGAGCACACGCGCGAAGCAACGGACCGGCGCGAACATCATCTCGCGCACCAAGCCCGCCGACGATCCGCCGACCAAGCCGATCGATGTCGCGCGCCTCGAGCGGCAGCTCGCGAAGAGCACCACGCCGTCGCACGACGACGTCACGCGTCCCGAGATCGCGTTGATCCTGCCGCGCCTCCCGCCGGGCGCCACGGACGAAGCAGACGACGACGACGACGACGATCTGCTCGACGACCACACCACGACGGATACCGTCGCGGTCCAGCCCGCGCCGCCGCTGCCACCCGCCGGGAGCCCGCGCACACGTCAGCCGAGCGGCGTCGCGCCGACGTCGGTGGTCAAGCCGCGCGACCCCGCCGAACCCAAGCCGTTCTCGTTCTCGACGCCGTTGCGCGGTGGTCCGCCGACGTCGCCACGCGAGCGCACCTCGACCGGCACCCCTGCCTATCCAGCGCGCGACACGAAGCCTCCGATCCCGCGCGCATCGCCAACGACAGCGCCGAGCGTGACGCCCGCGCCGACGCCTCCGCGCGAGCCCACCGCTTCTGGCACGCCCGCGTATTCCCCCAAGGACGCGAAGCCGCGATCGACGCCACCGTCGACACCACCTTTGCCGCGGGAGCCGTGGAGGGCGAAGTCGACCTCGAGCGGCACGCCCGCGTACGCGGCGACCGCACTGCCCGCGCCACCCACTCCACCTGCGCCAACGACTCCGCCGCCGACCGAGGAGGTCGAGGAGATCGATCCCGGCGAATCGTGGACGTCGGCCGAAACCGAAGCGAACTGGTCAGCGACGATGGCCGCTGCCAAGGCCGACGCCGGCCCCGCGATCGCGAGAGCCGAAGCCGAACCGATCGTCGACGCGCCGGCGCCTGCCGTCGTCGAGCCAGCGATCCCCGAGGTCATCGAGACCAAGGCCGAGGTCCCCGAGGCCGAGGTCCCCGAGGTCAAGCTCGAGGTCCCCGAGGTCAAGCTCGAGGCTCCGCCAGCCGCGCGCGCTCGCCAGCCGACGCCCCCACCGCCGCCGGCGGTTCGTCCTGCACGCACGCCGACCGTTCCGCCACCGGCCAACATCACCGACAACGATCTTCCGCGCGGTGCCTTCACCTATCCAGAGCTGCCGCGGCGCAGCAACGTCGTCCTCAAGGTGGTAGCTGCGATCGGCGTCACCGTGCTCGGGTTCTTCGCCGTCGTGTACTTCCTCGACAGGAGAGCCGCACCGTCGGTCCCGGTCGCGATCGCAACGCCGCCGATCGATGCGCCTGCTGCCGTCGCCGTGACTCTCGACGCCGCGGCGCCTACCGGATCTGCAACGCCGGATCCCGACATCGAGATGGACACCGGCGAACCACCGTTCCGGACAGGCAGCGCAGCGATTCGCGGTGGCTCGGCGAGCACTGCCACGCCTCGCCCGCGTCCCGTGACGCCGACACCACGACCGGTGACGACTCCGGACACCGGTAGTGGCGGAGGCAGCGCGACCGCCGTCACCACGCCTGCCCCATCGGTCCCCGATCCGCCGAACACCGACGCGGATCTCTGCGACGAAGCGAACTGCGTGCTCTCCGACTACGACCGTCCGTGTTGCACCAAGTACAAGCCGAAAGGCCCTGTTATCAGTCAGCGGATCGGCGGCGTTCCGCAGACCCTTGACCGCTCGATGGTCCGCGCTGGGATCGATGGCATCAAGCCGCGCGTGATCAAGTGCGGCGAGAAGGCGGGTATCAACGGCACCGTCAAGGTCGCCATCAGCGTCTCGCCCGAAGGCTCGGTCACGAGCGCTGACCTGCAGGACACTCCCGATGCTGCGCTCGGAGCGTGCGTGGCGGGTGCACTGCGCGCCGCGAGGTTCGGCAAGAGTGTCGACGGCGGCTCGTTCACGTATCCCTTCGTGTTCTGACGGGAGCGAACGGGGACGCCGGGCGCTATGCTCTGCCCCATGGGGCGCATCGTCATCCTGGCCATTCTGCTCGTCGCGTCGACCGCCGCTGCACAGCCCGTTAGCTTCTTCATGCGGGGCGAGGTCGCGCTCGGCAAGAAGCCGGTGCTCGAGATCCGTGCCGTGCAGTCCGTCACCGCGCTCAAGATCGAGCTCGACCGCGACGACGGCAAGAAGTTCACGATGCAGCACAAAGCACTCGCGAAGGGTGCATCGGTCAAGCTCGAGATCGGCGACGGTGCCGCGGGCGAGTATCAATACAAAGGGACGCTCTCCGGGCAGATCGCTGGTCAGGAGGTGCGCTGGATCGAGGAGCTGGCATTCAAGACGGTGGTCCGCGCACCGCTCAAGGTCACGTACGACATCGAGCATCTAGATCTCGACAAGCGCGTCCTGCAGTTCAAGGTGTCCCTACCCGCCGCAAGTGCTCAGCTCACGGTGATCGGCGATGACGGCAAGGAGATCGGGACCGGTACGGCCACGTACGTCAAGGAACCGGCAGACACCTGGCTTCCGATCACCTGGAAGCAGCCCGCCGACACCCGCGTGATGATGCTGAAGCTGCGCGTGGTGACCGCCGGCTCGCTCGCGACGAACGTCGAGCTGATCCCATGGTCGGTCTCGATCGATCACGAAGACGTCACCTTCGCGACCGACAGCGCCGTCGTCGATCCCAGGGAGAGCAGCAAGCTCGACGCGAGCGTAAAGAAGATCGCCGAGGTCGTGAAGCGCTCGGAGAAGCTCGTGAAGATGACGCTCTACGTCGCCGGTCACACCGACACGGTCGGACCCAACGCGAACAACCGGAAGCTGTCGCTCGACCGCGCGCGCGCGATCGCGGCGTACTTCCGCAAGCAGGGCATCGAGCTTCCGATCGCCTTTGCCGGCTTCGGCGAGGAGGTGCTCAAGGTCAAGACCCCGGACTCGACCGACGAGCCGAGGAATCGCCGCGCGGACTACGTGATCGGGCCGTCTG
Organism: Myxococcales bacterium; assembly: GCA_043752985.1. Classification (GTDB taxonomy): domain Bacteria; phylum Myxococcota_A; class Polyangia; order Haliangiales; family Haliangiaceae; genus JABFXX01. The sequence goes on along the minus strand of JAYUYE010000962.1, from coordinate 265 downwards.
CCGGTGCGCCACCGTTCAAGGGGCCTTATCTGAAGGCCCAGGCCGCGTGGAAGCAGCTCAAGTAGGTCGTGTCGGTTATCGTTCCGGGATGGAACGTGCGCTGCGCGGACTGATCTGGATCGCGCTCGCCGCGTGCGCGGATCGAGCCCCCCCGCGGGTCACGCCCGTGCCGGCACCATCGCCGCCCGTCGCCGCGGTGAACACTCCGAAGCCGGCGACCGAGCCGCCGTCGTGGATCGGCGTCCGATTCGACAAGACCGCAACC
>JAYUYE010000961.1:0-2991 GCA_043752985.1 Myxococcales bacterium | reverse complement strand
AGCGCTCGATGAACTGCTCCAGCGTCTCGCTCTTGAACTTGATCTTGAGCGTGACCGGCGTGCGCTTTCCCTGTCGGGTATTTGGATCGACCAAGGCGTTCTCCCAAACGGGTCACGCGCCGCCCTCCACGGTCGACGCAAGACTCGGATTTGTCTCGATTCTATGGTGGGGGCCTGCGCAATGCAACGCGCGCCCGGTTTTGTGTACTGTGCCCGGCGATGTCGCCACCGATTCGCCCGATCCGCCGCGTCCTCGTTGCTAATCGGGGCGAGATCGCCGTGCGCGTCATGCGGACTTGCAAGGAGCGCGGGCTCGAGACGGTCGCGGTGTACTCCGACGTGGACCGTCTCGCACCTCACGTCCTGATGGCCGACTCCGCGGTCGCGATTGGCCCGGCGCCTGCCGCCCAGAGCTATCTGGTGATCGAAAAGATCCTCGACGCGTGCAAGCAGTCCGGTGCGGACGCGGTGCATCCCGGCTACGGCTTCCTGTCGGAGAACGAGGACTTCGCGGAAGCGTGCCTCGCCGCTGACATCACGTTCATCGGTCCGTCCGCCGAGGCGATGCGCAAGATGGGGAGCAAGACCGAGGCGCGCAAGACCGTCACCGCGGCCGGAACGCCGGTCGTTCCGGGCGACAACGGCCCCGAGGGCAACGGGTTCCCGGACGCGGAGATGGCTCTCACTGCCGCCCGGAAGATCGGGTTCCCGGTCCTGCTCAAGGCCGCAGCGGGCGGCGGCGGCAAGGGCATGCGTATGATTACCAACGAGGCCGAGCTCGCCCCCGCGTTCGAGAGTGCGGTGCGCGAGGCTACGGCCGCGTTCGGAGACGGCACGGTCTACCTCGAGAAGGCGATCCTCCGGCCTCGCCACATCGAGATCCAGGTGTTCGGCGATCAGCACGGCAACCTCGTTCATCTCGGCGAGCGCGACTGCTCGATCCAGCGCCGTCATCAGAAGGTGATCGAGGAGGCCCCGTCGCCGGTCATGTCGCCGGAGCTGCGCGCGCAGATGGGTGCCGCGGCGATCGCGGCCGCCCGCGCGGTCGACTACGTCGGCGCCGGCACCTGCGAGTTCCTGCTCGGCGAGGGCGGCGGCTTCTACTTCCTCGAGATGAACACCCGGCTCCAGGTCGAGCACCCGGTGACCGAGATGATCTACGCGGTCGATCTGGTGGCCTGGCAGCTCGACGTCGCCGAAGGCCGTCCGCTGCCGATGACCCAGGCCGAGCTCGATGGTCGCCGCCGCGGTCACGCCGTCGAGTGCCGGATCTACGCCGAGGACCCGGTGAAGTTCCTGCCGTCCCCCGGCAAGATCACCCACCTGCGGGTGCCTGATGGTCCGTACATCCGCAACGACGCTGGCTGCTACGAGGGCTCCGAGATTCCGGTTCACTACGATCCGATGATCAGCAAGCTCGTCGTGTGGGGTGAGGATCGCGCGCGTGCGGTCGCGCGGATGCGGCGCGCGCTCGACGAGTACACCGTGCGCGGCATCGAGACCAACCTCGCGTTTCATCGCCGCTGCTTCCGCCACGACGCGTTCGTTGCCGGCGACTACGACACCGGCTTCATCGGCCGCCATACCAAGGAGCTGACGCCGCGCGCCGACGAGCGCGAGCTCGAAGCCGCGATCATCGCCGCTGCGCTCGACTCGTGCGCGCACCGCCATGACGCGCCGAAGGCGACGACGGGTGCGGCAGCCGTCACCGCGCCGGTGAACACCGAGATCTCTGGCTGGCGCCGCCAGCTCCGGTAGACTCGCGGCATGCGGCTGTACGTGTTGCTCGCGAGCGCGCTCGCCGGATGTGGCGTGGACGTGGTCGGTGAGGACACCGCGGCGTCGTGCCCACCCACCGATCCACCGGCGTTCGCGAGCTTCGGCGAGCCGTTCTTCACCGCGTACTGCCTCGACTGTCACTCGCAGAACCTGCGCGGTGACGACCGCCACGGCGCGCCGGCGACGATCGACTTCGACACTCGCAGCCTCGTGCGCGAGAACACGAGCCGGATCGACAAGCAGGCGGCGTTTGGCCCCGCTGCGATGAACCGGCTGATGCCCCCGCCGGAACACGACGCGCAGCCCACCGATGCCGAGCGGATCCGGCTCGGCGAGTACATCGGTTGCGAGATCGGCCGGTGATCCGCCTGGCGCGACTCGCGGCGCGGACCGCGTGCGGTCGGCTCGGGTTCGCTCCGGTCGGTGATCGTGGCTGCAGCGCGCCTCCGTCGAGGCGTCGAATACCGGACCGCGCGACTACCTCGGTCTGTCGGGCAACGGCAGGTCGTCGGTGCGCGGTTCGAGGATGAGATACGTCTGCGAGTGAGCGCAGCGGATTGCCCGAGCTGGGATCGGCGAACATACGCCCAACGCCGACGAGATCAATGGCGAATCGACGTCGGTGATCCCACGAGGACGGTGCTGCGGTTCCCGCATTGCGGATCGCGTCTGCGCTCGGTAGAAAGCCTCGGGCGCGCTGGTTCCTCGCGCCTAGAGGATCCCCATGGCGCAGCAGACGAAGTTCGTGTTCGTGACCGGCGGCGTTGTCTCGTCGCTCGGTAAAGGCATGGTCTCCGCGTCGATCGGCGCGCTGATGGAGAATCGCGGCCTCAAGGTCGCGAACATGAAGCTCGATCCGTACATCAACGTGGATCCGGGCACGATGAACCCCACCCAGCACGGTGAGGTGTTCGTCACCGACGATGGCGCCGAGACCGACCTCGACCTCGGGCACTACGAGCGCTTCGTCTCGAGCAAGATGTCGCGGCTCAACAACATCACCACGGGCCAGATCTACTCGTCGGTGATCGGCAAGGAGCGCCGCGGTGAGTACCTCGGCTCGACCGTCCAGGTGATTCCGCACATCACCGATGAGATCAAGCAGCGGATCCTGCGCTGCGCGGAAGGCCTCGATGTCCTTGTCGTCGAGGTCGGCGGCACGGTCGGCGACATCGAGTCGCTGCCGTTCCTCGAGGCCGCACGCCAGCTGCG
>JAYUYE010000960.1:0-2993 GCA_043752985.1 Myxococcales bacterium | reverse complement strand
CCGCGGCCGACGCCGAGTGGGACGCGGTGGTCCAGTGCGTGAAGGAGGTCTACTCGCCCTTCAACACGATGGTCACCGACGTCAAGCCGGTCTCGCCGACGTTCCACCACGGAGTGGTCGGCGGCACACCCGGCGAGCTCATGCTCGACAACAACATCGGCGGCATCTCACCGGGCGTCAACTGCAACGCCGTCGACAACCTCGTGACCTATACGTTCGCGAACACCCCGTTCGGCGGCTCCGGCCAGAACCGCATCTGGTACCTGTGCGCCGTCATCGCGCAGGAGAGCGCCCACTCGTACTCGCTCGACCACGCGTACTCGTTCCCCGGGACGCCGCTGCGCTCGTCGTGCATCGACCCCATGACCTACCGCGAGGATTGCGGCGGCATGAAGTTCTTCCGCAACGACCAGGCGACGTGCGGTGAGTTCTCGGCGCGGCCGTGCTCGTGCGGCGCCACGCAGAACTCGCACCTCAAGCTGCTCTCGGTGTTCGGTGCCGGCACGCCGACGACCCCGAAGCCCACGGTCACGGCGAACATGCCGGTTGGCGGCACCATCGGCGTCTCGATCACCGCGACCGCGTTCTCGAAGCGCGGCATCGCGAAGCTCGAGCTCTTCCTCAACGACTACAAGTGGGCCGAGACCAAGGGCAACGCGTTCGGTCCGACCGGCCAGCCCGAGGGCACGTACTCGCTCCTCATCCCAGCGATGGTCCCGAACAGCAAGTACGACATCAAGGTCCGCGCACTCGACGATCTCGGCGTGTACACCGACTCGGCCGTGGTCACCGGGACCAAGGGCGCGCCGTGCGCGAGCGCCGACACCTGCCTCAAGGGCCAGCTGTGCACCGATGGCAAGTGCTACTGGGAGGCTCCCGCCGGGCAGATCGGCGACGACTGCACGTACCCGCAGTTCTGCGCGAGCGGCATCTGCCAGGGCACGGCGGACCAGACGATCTGCACGCAGGCCTGCATCCCCGGCGTCACCGATAGCTGCCCCGCGGGCGGCGAGTTCGCGTGCGTCGAGACCAACCCCGGCATGGGCGTCTGCTTCTTCGCAGAGACCGACTCCGGTTGCTGCAGCGCGAGCAACGGCGAGCTGCCGTGGGCACCGGGCGCGCTCGCGTTCGGCATCTTCGGCTTCATCATGATCCGCCGGCGGCGCGCTTGAGCCGGACGCTCGCGGCTCTGCTCGTCACGTTCGCGTTCGTCACGCCGGCGGCGGCGGACGGCGCGGGCCCGCTCGAGACCGTTCTCGTTCCACCACAGGAGCACGCGACCGCCGTCGGTACGCTGTTCCTCAACCGCTGCGCCGGCGGCTGTCGCGTCGTCAAGAGCGGGCTCAACGATGCCCGCACGCGCGCGTCGACGATTCCTGTGGGGCCGGAGTCCGAGTACTTCATCACCGAGTTCGCCTGGGGCGACGACACGTGGAACGATGTCGTCACGTGCATGAAGGAGGTCTACTCGCCGTACAAGATCACGGTCACCGACCAGCAGCCGGTGCCCGGGGTTCCGTACAACGAGTCGATCATCGCGGGCCGGCCGAGCGAGATCGGGCGCAGCGGCATCGGCGGCATCGCGCCGATCACCGGTGACTGCGGCGCGTACAACTACACGATCAACTACACGTTCGCGAACACCTACGGTCCCAACGATCGCGTGTTCTCGCTGTGCGCGGTTGCTGCGCAGGAGAGCGGTCACTCGTTCGGCCTCGATCACACTTACGCGTTTGCCGACGGCACCTCGGGCTGTCGCGATCCCATGACCTATCGCGGCGACTGCGGCGGGCAGAAGTTCTTCCGCAACGAGACCGCGACCTGCGGTGAGGGCGCTCCGCGACCGTGCTCGTGCGGCGCCAACCAGAACTCGCACCTCAAGCTGCTCAGCGTGATCGGTGCGGGCACGCCGATCACCCGGCCGCCCACCGTGACGGTGACCGCGCCACTACCGAACGCGCAGGTGCCGCCGAACACGCAGGTGCTCGCGACGGCGAACGCGCAGCGCGGCATCAAGACCGTCGAGCTCTGGATCAACGGCTATCTGTGGAAGACGGCGCGGGGCGCAGCGTTTGGCGCGAACGGCCAGCCCGAATCGACCTACGGGCTCGGGATTCCCGCAGAGGTACCGGACGGCGTCCTCGACCTCGTGGTCAAGGCCAAGGACGACATCGACGTCACGACGACCGCACCGACGGTGACCGTCACCAAGGGCGCACCGTGCGTCTCGGCCGAGACGTGCTCCGCGGGGCAGCAGTGCGATCAGGGCCGCTGCTTCTGGGAGCCGGCGGTCGGCGAGATCGGTGATGAGTGCACGTTCCCGCAGTACTGCCTCTCGGCGATCTGCACGGGCACGGCGGACACCTCGATCTGCACCCAGGCGTGCATCCCGGGCGTCGGAGACAGCTGTCCCACGGACTTCGAGTGCGTCGCGAGCGGCCCGAATGCCGGCGTGTGCTGGCCCAAGGGCGAAGAAGATGGGGGCATCTGCAGCACGAGTGGATCGTCGGGCACCACCCAGCTCGGATTGATAGGGTTCGCGCTCGTCTTCGGCCTGTCGATCACCCGCCGGCGCCGACGCCGCTGATACGATGTGAGGCGATGCGCAGCCTCCCTTCGGCCGTACTGCTAGTCCTCGCGCTGTCGACCGCGGTCGTAGCCGCCGACACCACCACGCCGACCTCGGTCGCGCAGCTGATGGTGCTCGAGCCCGGGGACGCGAGCTACAAGCTGTTCCATGGCGCGATCTGGCTCGACGTCGACAAGGCGTCGACCAACTACCGATGGGGAGGCTTGCAGTGCAAGGGCCGCGAGCTCTCGGACACCAGCGTGCAGCTGCTGTTCGCCGCGTTCCGCTCGGAGTATCAGGTCGCCGTCGAGTACGTGGTGACCGAGTACAAGGCCAAGCAATACCGCTGCGTGACCGGCTTCACGATCTCGAAGTCGTAGCGGCCACGGCTCGAAGATCGCAGGGACGAGGTAGCGGTCGTCGG
>JAYUYE010000959.1:0-2995 GCA_043752985.1 Myxococcales bacterium | reverse complement strand
AAAGAAAAGCCGGTTGAAGGACTAGCGCACGTACCTGACGAGCGGATTGCTCCGATGCGGCACGTGCAGCGGCCCGTTGAGCGTTCGCTCGGCGAAGGTCAAAGCCGGCGTGCGCTACGTGAGCTTCGGCTGCACGGTGCACGGATCACGGGGCGACACGCACTGCGCGAACTCCACGACGATCAGCGAAAAGAAGATCACCGAGGCGCTGCTCGGCGCGTTGCGCGAGGTGCTCACCGGTCCCGAGGTTCGCGAGGCGTTCGCCCGGGCGTTCGAACGGCGCGTCGGCGAGCGGGCAAGGGCAGCTCGGGTGCCGATCTCGGTGAGCAGCTCGAAGCCGCTCGACGCCGGGTGACGAACGCGACCCAGCTGCTCGTCGAAGACCCTGACGATCTCGACGTAGGCGGACAGCGCGATGCCGACAAAGCAGAGGTGCGCCGCATCGAGGCCGAGATCGCTTCACAGAAATCTCCCGCGCCCCGCGCCCTGCCCGACCACAAAGCGCTTGGCGCGGCCGTGGTCACGTTCCTCGACGTGGTGACGAACCAAGCCCCCGAGCGCGGCCGAGAGATCCTCGCTCGGTGCATGTCGCCGATCACCATCACCGAAAAAATCAAAGGTCCCAACCGTTTTGAAGTGGTTGGGACCCTGGACCTCGGCGCCGTTGCAGCTACGGCAGCGAATGGAAGTAGCGGGGGAGCGATTCGCTCGCGTATCTACTCGTTTTATCGAGCTTTTCGCGCTGAGCGTATGCCTCGAGTGACCGTGCGCGTTGCTCTTCGACTTCGCCCGCGACTTCGTCACGGTTCGCGCGACCAGCACCGCCGCAAGGGTCGAGAGCGGCGAGCGACGAACGCGACCGAACGACGACGCAGAGCGCGATCGACACACCCGCCGCCGCGCTCGCCATCGCGGAGTAGACAGGTGTCGTGTACGGCTCGGCCGCCGCAACAAGAAACGCGAGCCCGCGATGTAGCGGGCTCCAGTGCAGCTCGCGTGGATCGAGCGACGTGGCGGTCTGGGCTCAGACTTCGTAGTGACCTCGGACATGGGAGTTGCTCAACAGCTTCGCAAGCTCGGTCACATCGACCGGTTTGGCGAGGTGGAGGTTGAATCCGGCCTCCTTCGCCTTGGCCCTCGCGTCGGAACCGTCGTAGCCGGTGAGCGCTATCAGGTAGAGCTGGTCTCCTCGGGGGGATGCGCGGACCCGGCGGGCCACCTCGTAGCCGTCGATTCCCGGCAGCCCCACGTCCACGAAGCTGACATCCGGCAGCAGCTCGAGAATCTTCGCGACGCCCTGCGGCCCATCGATCGCCACCGAGACCTCGTGTCCCAAGGCCGTCAGAAACGCCTGAAACGTATTCCGGACGTCCGCCACATCCTCGACCACCAGCACGCGCTTCGTTCCCGTAGAGACGGTCGGCGGGCGGGCCAACACCTCCGCGTTCTGCGCGCCCAAACGCTCCTCTGGAGCTAGGGGGAGCCGCACCACGAACTCACTGCCGGTTCCCGGCCCCTCGCTGTACGCGCGGACCGTGCCCCCATGCAGCTCCACCATCCGCTTGACCAGGGTGAGCCCCAACCCCAGTCCACCCGCGGTGCGGTCCAGCGATGGGACCACCTGGACGAAGAGGTCGAAGATCGTGTCGAGCATGTCCGCGGGGATGCCTCGACCGCTGTCGCGTACGCGCAGAACGGCCTCGGGCCCTTCGCGGTCGAGCCGCACCGAGAGAGTCCCTCCCGGTTCGGTGTACTTGGTCGCATTGGAGAGCAGATTCACCACCACCTGCTCGATCCGCGTCGCGTCTGCATCCACGGAAAAGCTCCCCGCTCCTGACGCCACCTCGATCCGATGACCGCGCGCTTCCACCGCCGCACGGGTGACGTTTGCAGCGTTGTGAACGATCGCCGCGAGACTGGTCCTCTCCTTGCGCAGCTCCACGGTTCCGCGCGTGATGCGCGAGATGTCGAGGAGGTCATCGACCATGCGAACCAGACTCTGCATCTGTCGCCGGGCGACCGCTTGAGACTCTGCGGTTAGCTTCGAGTCCCCGCCGCTGCGCTCGAGCACCAACAGCGCCATGCTGATCGCGGCCATCGGGTTGCGCAGCTCGTGCGCGAGGGTGGCGAGAAACTCGTCCTTGCGCTGGTCCGCCTGTCTCAGCTCTCCCACCAAAGATTCGATGCGCCGGCGGGCCAGCACCTGGGCGGTGACGTCGATCCCCACGACAATGACCTCGATAACTTTCCCTAACGCGTCCCGCACGGGTTGCGCGGTGAACTTGTAGTACCCGTCCTCCGGCCCGTTTCCCCTGTCGATGACGGCGCCGAACTCCTCCGCGGCGTAGGGCACTCCGGTAGAGAAGACTCCCTCGAACATCTGAAAGACCGGCGAGTCCTGCTCGAACTCCGGGTAGACCTCGCGGAGGGACTTCCCCGCCACCTCCTTTCGGCCCAACATCTCCAGGTACAGTGGGTTGGCCAGCGTGAAGACGAGCTCGGGTCCGGTGAGGACGCACACCGGCACAGGTGCCTGCATTAGCTGGGCGAACAACAAGGTCCGGTCCCGCTCGGCATCCGCGTGCGCCCGCGCGAGCGCCCCCGCATTGATCGCGGTCACCACGTGTGCCGCGGTGAGCTCGAAGAAGGCTCGATAGCCATCGTCGAGCTCCCGGTGGGGGTTGACCCCGGCGATCATCACGCCGTAAGGGTGCGGCCCCTCCGGTGAGGCGAGCGGCAATGCAATTGCTATCCCCGGTGACTGAGACCCCGAGCCCTTGGGGAGTTCTCCAAACCACTCGGCGAGATTCTTCCAGACGGTGGTCGCGCCGGTCCTCACAATGGATGCGAGCGGCCAGCCCTCGGCCCCCGCCGGGGGAGCGGTGAGATCGATAACCTCGGGGTTGGCCAGCCCTGACCCGGGCCCAAACCCGCTTTGCGCGACGAGGCGAGCCTCCTGGCCATCCTCGCTGAGCAAGTAGAACAGGCAGAACGG
>JAYUYE010000958.1:0-2997 GCA_043752985.1 Myxococcales bacterium | reverse complement strand
CGTTGAGAGCTCCGAGCGCGACCAGGGGAGAGTGACCTGCCATCCGGACATGGTACCCGACGCGTGTTGCTGTACCGGAACGGTTCGTCTCGTACCCCGGCCTGGCCCCTGGCCACGGAAGAGGCTATCTCGAGGGCATGTCGAACATCGCGGAGCTGAACAAGAAGCTCGATGACGGGATCTTGAGCGGAAAGGCCATGGAGGTCTTCGAGGAGCTGTACGACGAGAACGTCGTCATGCAGGAGAACACCGAGCCCGAGTACCGGGGCAAGGACTTCAATCGCAAGCGCGAGATCGAGTTCTTTGGTTCGGTCGAGGCGTGGCACGGCGGGCGGGTGCTCTCGAGCGCGGCCGAGGGCAATGTCTCGTTCTCGGAGTCAGAGGCTGACCTCACGATCAAGGGCGTCGGCCGGATCACGATGACGCAGGTCGCGGTGCGTCAGTGGCGCGACGGCAAGGTCGTGCACGAGCGCTTCTATCACAAATGATCGTGGTCAGCCGACTCTGACGATCACCACATCGCGCTCGGCCTCGACGTCGATCGGCACGTCGAGGAACAGGCCGATCGTCTCGATGTTCGTCGTGGCGTGACGCGAGAGCGGCGCACAGCGAAACGCACCGCCGCCCGCGAGCGCGAACGGCAGAAGGAGCTGGTCGGCCAGGTGCTCACCGACCGGGACATCGGCTGCGAGAAACGCGGCCAAGTCGGCGCAGGCGCGCGACGCGACCAGCTCGGCGCGGGTGCCTTGGTCTCCGAACCCCGCGATCAGCTCACGGCCCTGCGCACGCTCGACCTCGAGGAGAAGGACGTTCCCCGTCCCGGCGTCGCCGACCTCGCGGATCGCGCACTCGTTCGCCGCAAAGCCGAGCCTCTCGCGGACCACCGCGAGCTCGCGTTCGCCGACGTGGGTTGGCAACCGGGCGAGCACCGCCGTCGCGCTGCGTGCGGTGAGCGAACCCGCCTCGAGGATCTCGATCGGGCGCAGCTCGCCGGGCTCGATGAGGAGCGTCAGCTGGCCGCGATCCTTCACGTCCTTCTCGATCGCGCGGTGACCGCCGCCGGCGAAGCCATGGCGATCGAGCGTCAGCGTGACCTTTGCCCCCATCGCGCGCAGGTGGGGCAGGAACACGCGGTCGAGGAACTCGAACGGCGGCGCCATGGGGTTGTGCGTGCCGCCGTGCACCGTCGCTCGGAGGGCGCGCTTCGCCGCGAGCGCCGGGACCAGGATCGTCTGCACGACGAGGGTCGTCGAGCCGGCTGTCCCGATGTCGATCGCGAGGTCCTCGCGCTCGATCTCACCCGGCGTGAACTCGAGGTACTTCGAGCTGATCTCGGCACCGTGTACGGTCGCTCCGCACAGCTCCTGCGCGGCGAGCACGCACGCGAGGTGCTGCCGGCGCAGCCCGGACTTGGCACGACCCGCGCGGATGTTCCGGATCGCGATCGGGCGACCCGTGGTGATCGACAGTGCGAGCGAGGTGCGGAGGATCTGCCCGCCGCCCTCGCCCGCCGAGCCGTCGATGTCGATCGCCCTCAGCCCTTCACGCACACGACTTGCCGCAGCTCGTGGACCACTTCCACCAGAGCCTTCTGCGCCTTCATCACCTTGTCGATCGGCTTGTACGCCATCGGCGTCTCGTCGATCACGTCCTTGTCCTTGCGGCACTCGATCCCCTCGGTCGCTGCGACGTGGTCCTCGACGGTGAACCGCCGCTTCGCCTCGCTGCGTGACATCGCGCGCCCGGCGCCGTGGCTGCACGAGTTGAACGACTGCGCCTCGCCCTTGCCGCGAACGATGTAGCTACGCGCGCCCATCGAGCCCGGGATGATCCCGAGATCGCCGAGCTGCGCGCGCACGGCGCCCTTGCGGGTCACGAAGACGTCGTGCCCGAAGTGGTGCTCCTTCGCGACGTAGTTGTGGTGACAGTTCACCGCGATCTCGCCGAGCTCGAACGGCGGCAGCTCGGCGCGCGCGGCCTTGACCACCGCGTCCATCATCAACTGGCGGTTCGTCATCGCGTAGCGCTGGGCCCAGCTCACTGCCTGCACGTAGTCGGCGAAGTGCTCGGTGCCTTCCGTGAGATACGCGAGGTCGATGTCCGGCAGGTTGTGGACGTAGATCTTCATGTCCTTCTTCGCGAGCGCGATGAAGTACGTGCCGATCCGGTTGCCGACGCCACGCGAGCCCGAGTGCAGCATGAACCACACGCGGTCCCGCTCATCGAGACAGACCTCGATGAAGTGGTTCCCGGTGCCGAGCGTGCCGAGGTGGTTGAGGTCGTTGCCGTCGCCGATCCGCGGGTGCTTCGCCGACAGCACCTTGTACTCGTCCGACAGCGTCTTCCACGCGGTCGTCGGCGCGTGCGGCACCTTGTGCCACGCACCGCGGTCACCGCGTCCGCCATTGGACGAGCGGCCGTGCGGCACGGCCTTCTCGATTGCCGTACGGAGCGACTTCAGCGAATCGGGCAACAGTGATGCATCGAGCGACGTCTCGATGGCCATCATGCCGCAGCCGATATCGACGCCGACCGCCGCCGGGATGATCGCGCCTTCCGTCGGCACGACGCTGCCGACCGTTGCGCCGATGCCGTAGTGCACATCGGGCATGACCGCGACATGGTGAAACACGATCGGCAGCTGCGAGATATTCGTCAGCTGCTTCTGCGCCGCTTCCTCGATTCCCAAACCGCGGGTCCAGGCCTTGATCGGAACCCGACCGGTCTGGATCAACTCGTAGCTCTGCTCTTCGATCGACATGGCAATTCTTCCGGCGGGTGCGCCGGGGACAGGATTCGCAGACGACGGGCCCGCGAAGACCAGCTCCCTACGTACGGCTTTCGTCGCCCGGCTGCAAGAGCGAACTCGCAATGCGCCGTTTCCTCACGCGTGCTGGCGTACCGCCGGGACGCGGCGCTGCCTCAACGATAGCCCTGTGCCTGCAGATTGAACAGCTTCGCGTAGCGGCCGCCCTTGGCGACGAGCTCGTCGTGGCT
>JAYUYE010000957.1:0-7465 GCA_043752985.1 Myxococcales bacterium | reverse complement strand
CCGTGCACGATCGCGCCGTCGGCTTCGCGCGCTCGGTGTGCCGGTCGACGGACGACGGGGATGATCTGTTCCAGGAGTCGATCGTCCGCGCGATCGAGAAGATCGACTCCCTGCGCGAGGACGGGGCGTTCCGGGTATGGCTCTACCGCATCATCATCTCGCTCCACCGGAGCCGCTACCGCCGCGCGTTCTGGCGCCGCCTGCTGCCGCTCACCGGCGACGTCGAGGACGGCCTGCCCAACGCCGAGGAGACCCTCGGTGCCGCGGGCCGCGCCCGCCTCGCCCTCGCGGAGCTGCCCCACGACCAGCGCGAGGCGATCATCCTGTTCGAGATCGAGGACTGGAAGGTCGAGGAGATCGCCGAGCTCCTCGATGTCTCGCTGTCCGCCATCAAGTCGCGCCTCGCGCGCGGCCGCGACCGCCTCCGCACGATCTACGCCCGCCGGTTCGGCGTCGTCCTCGCTCCCACTCCGTCCCTGATTCCAGGAGAAACCCGATGACCTCAGCCAAGATCGATCGCCTTGTCTCCTCCGACCTCTCGGCGCTCGGCGACGCGAGCCGCCGCGATCTCCCCGCGCGCGAGACCGCGCTGCGTGACGCCGGCATCTATCGCGATGGCCGCGCCGGTGCAGAAGCGCGCCGCGACGCACTCGCCAGCGAGCGCCGCCTCCAGCTCGCGCTGATGCCGCTGCAAGTCGCGCAGGTGTTCGCTCATCGCGTCGGTCGCGCTGGTGCAGGGCTGATGGCGGTCGCGTGTGCGGCCTGCATGATCCTGCTGCTCGCCGATCCGGTGGCGCTGAGGCTCGCGAACATGTTCCTGCCAGGCATCCCGCTCAACCTCGGCTTGTGCGGGATGATCGCATCGACCCTGATCCTCGCGACCTACGTCGTCGCGACGTGGGTTGCCGAAGCGTGGTTCTCGCGGCGAATGCGCGACACGGTGTCGACGCACGACGATGCCTACGGCGATCTCGATCAGCTCGCGCGCGGTCCGATCGATGTCGCGCAAGAGCTCGCCCGCAGAGCGGATCCGTGGGCGGTCGGCCTGATGATCGCCGGCATCGCATCGTTCGCGACCGTCATCGGCTTCCTCGTCACCGTCGTCGGCGCGTTCCGCTCGGGCAACGTCCTCCTCTCGACGACCGAGGTGTTCACGATGCCGGCGATCACCGGCAATCTCGACATCATCGCGCTCGCGTTCCTCACCGTCCTCGGTGGCGCGTTCGTCGTCGGTCGCGCCTGCGAACGCGAGCGCCGGTCGGGAGCGGCGCCTGCCCTGCTCGCTCGCCTCGCGCACTGGAAGGCGCTCGCCATCGGCGGAGTCGGTCTCGTCGCGATACCGTACGCGACGCTCCGCGCGTTCTCGCGAATGTACGTCCAGGGCCCGCCGCCGGAGACCATGCGGTTCGTGCTCGCGCTCGGCGGCATCGTCACCCTGTTCACGCTGACGACGTTCGCGGTCCTGTGGTGGCGCCGCCGCGAGCGCGCGCGCCTGGGCGACTAGAGCGTCTTCAAGTACTCGAGCACGGCGAGCCGCTCTTCCGCGGTGAGGTCGTCACCGTAGATGTGGCCCTTGTTGCCGTAGCCGATGTGCGTCGTGTCGTAGATCTTCGAGCGCTTCGCGGCATTCGGCTCCGCCGACTGCAGGCCGGTCGGCGTGAACTTCCAGCCGACGGTGGCCGGATCGTAGGCGGACGAGTCGAAGGTGCGGGTCCACGCGCCCGGGCGCTTCTTCGAGTCGAGGACGCCCTCGAGAGTCGGCACCGAGCCGTTGTGGAAGAACGGTGCGGTCGCCCAGATTCCGTCGAGCGGCGGCGGCACGTAGCCCTCCTGCGGATCGAGGCGTGAGGTCTCGCCCCAGAACGAGTCGGCGAACCACTGGACGAAGCGATCGGCGAACTGCGATGCGCCGGCGGCGAGAGTCGAGTCCGTACCGACTTCGTCGAGCGGCACGATCTGGTTCGGGTAGTAGCCATCGGCGCCGTAGGTGCCGTGACAACGCGAGCACACGGCCTCGAAGATCGGCTTGCCCTGCTCGGCGAGGGATGCGCTGACGGGGAACGGCCACTTCGGAACAGGCATCGAGGTGATCCACGCGCGGACATCGACGAACGCGGCGTCGATCGCGCGCGCTTCCTCGACGCTCTCGGAGCAGAGCAGCGCAGCGGTCATCATGATCCGCGCGTGATCGCCGCGACCGCCGGCCGTGTAGAACATCGACGTCTTTTTCGCCATCCGCCACCACGGCGGGACATCGACCGGGACCACGAGCGGCGGCGGCAGTGGAATCTGGGGCGTCGCCGACCACGCGAGCGTCGCGGGATCCCGGTGCGACATCAGCGCGGCGGTCAAGTTGTCGGCCGGATTGACTCCGACGGTCTTGGTCTGCGTGTACGGCGCGATCGCGCGGATGCGAGTGGCGAACCGATCGTAGGCGGTGCGCTCGATCGCCGTCATCGAGAGGTTGCCGGCGAGATCGACGAAGCCGGCCTGGTTCGACGTGAAGTCCGCGTCGGATGCGCCGAGACCGACGACGATCTCACCGTTGATCCGGCCGGCGTGACACTGCAGGCAGTTTGCCGAGACCACGCGCACGCCCTCGGCCGAGGTCGCGGCGCTGAAGTTGTAGGGCAGGGTCGCGTTGTCGCCGGTGCGCCCCGTGATGCCCGAGTCGGTCGGCGACTGCACGCTGTCGAACACGGTCTTCGGGATGCCGCACGTGATGTAGCCGCCGTTGACGAGGTAGTCGTAGCCGCGCGCCGCGTCGCCGCCGGTGCGCTGGTCCTCCTCGGGAATCTGCGGGTACGGCCAGCCCGGCTCGAGCGGCGGCTCCGTCGTGCTGCTGCAGCCGATCGCGAACAGTCCGACGAGCACGGTCGTGGTCTTCACGGCGCGGACGCTAGCACAGCGTGGTCACCCGACGTCGACGTCTATTTCGTCGTCCTTGATCCGGACCCGGACGGTCCCGCCGTGGTCGACGCCGAACGCTCCGAACGCGACATCCTCGAGGTTGCGGGTCAGGGTCGACGACAGGCCGCGGGCCCCGGTCTCGCGCCTCAGCGCGTCGGCGACGATGTGGTCGAGGACGGCCTCCTCGATCACGAGACCGAAGCCTTCGAGCTCGAACTCCTTGGTCATTCGCACCACGACGTCGGTGCGCAGGATGTCCTTGAGCGTGCCGGTGTCGAGCGCCTGGAACGGAATGACCCGGGTGAACCGGGCCACGAGCTCGGGGAGGAAGCCGTAGGCCTGGAAGTTCGCGACGTTCTCGACTTGCTCGGCGGAGAAGTCGACCGCGATCTTCTCGGGGTCCATGCCGCCTTGTTCCTGGATGCGCCCGAAGCCG
Source organism: Myxococcales bacterium (assembly GCA_043752985.1). Classification (GTDB taxonomy): domain Bacteria; phylum Myxococcota_A; class Polyangia; order Haliangiales; family Haliangiaceae; genus JABFXX01. The sequence continues at coordinate 4,119 of JAYUYE010000957.1, read as the reverse complement.
ATCTGGTCGCGCATCGCGCGGCGGTGGGCGATCTGCTGGAACCCGGAGAACGCTCCGGCGGCGATGAACGCGATGTCCGCCGTCGACATCACGACGTGGTCCGCGTACGAGCTGTGCGTCAAGTCGAGCGGCACCACGACCTCGGAGCTCTCGAGCATCTTCAAGAGCTCGCGCTGCACGCCCATGCCGGTGACGTCCTTGGTGGTGCCGGCGCCGGCGAAGATCGCGTTGTTCTGCCCCGATGCGATCTTGTCGAACTCGTCGAGGCAGACGATGCCGATCGACGCGAGCATCGGGTTCTCGTCCGCGGTGTGAAGGAGGCGCGTCAGGATCGTCGAAGGATCCTGGCCGACGTAGCCGGTCTCCGAGTAGGTGGTGATGTCGACCAGCACGGTCGGCAGCTTGAGGATCTTGCCGAACAGCGTCTCGACCAGGAACGTCTTGCCCGAGCCGGTTGGCCCGACACACAAGAAGTTCGACTTGCGCGGGAGCTCCGCGCGATCGACGCCCTCGACGTAGATCCGCTTCACGCGGCGAACATGGCGATACGCCATCAAGCACAGCGCGCGCCGCGCCGGGTCCTGGCCGCGATAGCCATGTTCCTCGAGGGCCTGGAACATGGCCTGCGGCGAGGGCGACGGTAGCTCGCGCACGAACTTGATGAAGTGCTCGAGACCCTGCTTCCGGACCTTGCGATTCGGCTCCATCCTCGTCGCAGAATGGTAGCCCACGCCAGATCGTTTGACCAATCACCCGCCCGAGTGGCCTAATCAGCGACGGTGAGCACGCCGAGCCTGGTGCGTCCGTTCGTAGATGCCGCGCCGGCTGCGGCGAGACCCGTGCTCGAGGCCATGCCCGACCTCGAGCGCCGGCTGTGGGAGCTCGTCGCAGAGGGCCGAGGCGCCTGGCCCGACATCGCGGTCGACGCCAAGGATGTCGTCGCGTTCATCGGCCGGCAGATCACCGAGGAGCTCGCCGAGGCCGCCCTCGACGGGCTGCGTCCCGCCGACCTCTACCTCGCTGCCGCATGCGCGAAGCAGGTTCCTGGCGCCATCAACACGTTCGACCGCGACTACATGAAGGAGGTCGACATCGCCCTCGCGCGGATGCGGATCGGGCCGCCGCGCCTCGCCGACGTCAAGCAGCTCGTCCGCCAGCGCCTGTTCGTGGGCGGCGGTACGGCAGGCACGCCGACCAGCGTGGGGAAGATCACCGAGTACGGCGGTCGCGGCGATTTACGGCGCTGGGTCCGCTCGGTCGCGGTGCGCACCTGCCTCAACGAGCTGCGCAAGGGCAAGCGCGAGATCCTCGTGGACGACGACCAGATGATCGCGCAGCACGCGGTCTCGGCCGACGACCCCGAGGTCCAGTACATGAAGAAGACGTACTCGGAGCAGTTCAAGGCTGCGTTCTCCGAGTGCCTCAAGCAGCTCGGTCCGCGCGAGCAGACGCTGCTTCGCTATCACCACGTCGACGGCCTCAACATCGACGAGATCGGCGCGATCTATCGCGTCCACCGCGTGACCGCGTTCCGCTGGCTCGAGAAGGCGAAGGAGGAGCTCGTACGCACCACGCTCGAGACCCTGCGCGCGCGGCTCAAGCTGCCCGCGGCCGAGCTCGATAGCGTGCTGCGCATGATCCGCAGCCAGATCCACCTGTCGCTGATTCGCCACCTCGGCGGGCCGAGCGACAAGGTCGACGATGACGCGCTGGAGCTTGACCCGAGCGAGCTCGAAGAAGTCGAGCCGTCGTGAAGGCCCGCCCGTGGGGCGAATTCGCGATCGCGGGGCTGGTGATCGCGGTCGTCGCGATGCTGATCGTTCCGCTGCCGCGGCCGGTGCTCGACGTTCTGTTGACGCTCAACATCGCGATCGCGGTCGCGCTGCTGATGGCGGCGGTGTTCACGCCGCGTCCGCTCTCGTTCGCGTCGTTCCCGACGCTCCTGGTCGTGACCACGCTGTTCCGCGTCGGGCTCGAGGTCTCGGCCACCCGGCTGATCCTCGCCGAGGCGGATGCCGGCGAGGTGATCCACGCGTTCGGCTCGTCGGTGATCGCGGCGGATCGTGTCGCCGGGCTCGTCGTCGGCATCGTGGTGTTCGCGGTGATCACGCTGGTCCAGCTGATCGTCGTGGCGCGCGGCGCCGAGCGCGTCGCCGAGGTCGCTGCGCGGTTCGCCCTCGATGCGATGCCGGGCAAGCAGATGGCGATCGACGCAGAGCAGCGGTCCGGCGCGATCGATGCGGAGACCGCACGCGGCCGCCGCTCTGACCTCGAGCGCGAGTCGCAGCTCTATGGCGCGATGGACGGCGCGATGCGGTTCGTCAAAGGCGATGCGATCGCCGCGATCGTGATCGTCGTGATCAACCTGGTCGGCGGTCTCGTGATCGGCGTCGGCACCCGCGGGATGTCCGCGGGTCAAGCCGTCGAGACCTACTCGCTGCTCTCGATCGGCGGCGGGCTCGTCGCCCAGATTCCGGCGCTGCTCGTCGCGGTCGCCTCGGGTCTGCTCGTCACCCGCGTCGCGAGCATGGGCGATCGCGCGCTTGGCGCGGATCTCGGCAGCCAGCTCGGTGGCCAGCCACGCGTGCTCGCGGCGACGGCTGCGCTGTTGATCGGGCTCGCACTCGTGCCTGGCCTGCCCCCTGCCCCGTTTCTCATTCTCGGTTTCCTCGCCGCCGCCGGCGCACTGTTCGTCGCGCGCCGGCAGCCCAAGGTCACGGCGACCGCCGACGAGCCGGGCGCAGCCATGGTGCGCGGCCCACGCCTCGCGCTCCGCTTGGCGACCGGGCTCCACGCCACCGTCGTCGCCGCGCCGGCCGAGCTTCACACCGCGCTGGCCGAGCTGCGTGCCGAGCTCGCCCGCACGACCGGTGTCCCGATCCCGCCGTTCGCGATCACCGAGGACCGCGCGCTCACGAACGAAGCCGCGCTCGTACTCGATGCAACGCCCGTCGCGTGGCTGTCGGCCGTCGACGTCGCAGGCCTCCGCGCCGCCCTGCCTGCCGCGCTCGCCGCGCTTGTCCCCGATCTGCTCGGTGTCGATCGAGTGTCCGCGCTCGTCGAGCGGACTGCCGCGACCGCGCCGGTGCTCGTGCGCGAAGTCGTTCCCCGCGTGGTCTCGCTCGGTGTGTTGACCGAGGTCCTGCGTGGGCTCGCGCGCGAGCGAATCCCCGTCGACGATCTCGCCGCCGTGCTCGAAGCGCTCGCGCTCGCACCCGCCCCGAGCGGCGGGTTCACCGCGCGCGATGTGCCCGCGTTGCTCGAGCACCTGCGCGGTCAGCTGCGCCGACAGATCAGCGCGCGCTGGGCGCCGCGCGGTCAGCTCGCGGTCTACACGGTCGACGCGATGATCGAGGATGCCTTGCGTAGCGCCGTCGATCGCCGCGAGGGTGCACAGGTGCTCGCCCTCGAGCCTGCGATCGCGCAGGACATCGTCGCCGCGGTCAAGAGCGCGCTCGGCACCGGTCCGGGCGTGATCCTGACGAGCGGCGATGTTCGCCGCCACCTGCGCGGCCTGCTCGAGCCCGAGCTGCCGGAGATCGCGGTGCTCGCCGCGCACGAGCTCGCGCCGGGAACCCAGGTCCGCACCGCGGGCCGCATCACGGTCTGATGCCGCGTCTGGCGATCGCCGTCGCCATGCTGGGGGCAGCGGTCGCACACGCCGAGCGCCCCTTGCACGGCAGCGTCGGCGCGGGTGGCTCGGTCGTCGCCACCGGCTCGCAGGGCGATCGCTGGCGACTCGACCTCGCGGTCGACTTCAAGCCGCGGAGCCGCTACGGCGTCCTGCTCGCGTGGCGTGCGTTCGACGAGAATCACCGCGGCCTCGTCACCGCGGGCCTCGCGTTCGAGGGAGGTGCATCGCGGCCGCGGCTCGTGGTCGATCTGCATGCCGACGTGGGCGTCGACCTCGACCAGCGTGCACCGCTGATCGGGGGAGGCATCCGCCCGACGATCGGGATCATCGGACCGCTCGGCGTCGTCTACGACGGCGGCGCGTACATCATCCTCGATGGCCTCGACGATTCGCGGATTCAGCTGATGAGCACGCTGCTCCTCGTCGCGCGCTGGTGATCGTCAGCGCAGCTGCGCGCACATCGGCTCGACGTGCGCGGACACGGG
>JAYUYE010000956.1:0-7466 GCA_043752985.1 Myxococcales bacterium | reverse complement strand
GCCGGTCGGACGTGGCTTCGGACAAATCTCGGACCTGCGCGTCGGCCACTCGGAGGCGGTCGCTGCCCTCGCAAACTAACCCCGGTTGGGTTCCTGGGGTTCTTGCAGTGCAATCAGGCGCTACTGACTGGTCCAGCCGAGCTCGAACTTCGAGAGCCCGACCGCCTTGGCGCGATCGATCACGTCGCTGACGGCTCCCGTCGGTACCTTGCGATCTTCTTTGATCACGACCGCCGTCTCCGCATCGTCGTCGAAAGCGCTCTTGAACAGCGCGTCGAGCGCCGTGGCGTCGAGCTTCTTACCGCCGACGATCGTGTGACCTGCCTTCGTCACGCGGATCACGATCGCCTCGCGGCGCACGGCGGGCGGTGCGGGCGCAGCGGCGGGTTGCGCGGCCACCGCGGTGGGCTGCGCTTCTGCGGGGACAGTCTGCGCGCGGCCGAGCCGGCGATCGATCGTGCGCAGCATCGTGATCCGCGCCGGGTCGGAGAACGACGTCGCGTGGTTCGAGTAGGACGCGCTCATGATCGTGCTGTCCCCTTCATGGCCGGCACCGAAGTTGTGACCGAGCTCGTGCAGCAGGATCACCGCCATCTTGTGGTGGCGAAGGTGCACCAAGGCGAGCTCTCGCTCGTCGGCGCGCAGATCCGGAAACGCGTTCGCGTACATCGTGCGCTCTTCGAGGTCAGCGTAGCCGCGAAGCACGATGTGACGGCCGCCCATGCTCGCAACACCGAGCTGCTCGAACGTCGACGACACGAGCGGCAGCGACGACGTCAGGCCGACCACGCCGAACACGTCGCTACCAGGGTCGTGCTCCATGAGCGCGGTGATGTGATCGTCGAGCGTCGCGCCGGGCTCGTGGCGCTCCCATACCGCGTACTCGGCCACGAGACGCAGCCCGAGGATCGGCGTGATGACCACATTCGCCAGCTCGAGCGGCTCCTCGAACGTCCTTTGCCAGTCGCGATTCTGCGTGCGGTACTCGTTGTCGGCCCACACACGGAGCTTCTTCGTCGCGACCTCTCCGTTCCATGTCTTCTCGGTCGCGAGGCGCGCGGGGCCAAAGCTCGCCATCGTGTCGTGCTGCGCCTGCTTCGCCGACTTTCCGTCGCCGAACTTCATCACCGGCGACATGCAGGCTGCGATGCATGCGAATGCGACGACTCCCACGATCTTCATCACCGCGCACAGCATATGCGATCGGCCGAGCAGGATCCGGGAAGGTTCGACCGTCAGCGGTGATCCGCGATCGCGCGAAGCGTCGAGTCGTCGACTCACGCCTCGAGGAACTTCTTCGCGAGCTTGCGTGGCGTGCGCCTCTGATCCTGGGCTTGAAACAAGCTGACGCGCCGCACCGCGGCCTGCGTGTGTTAGCGAGCAAACCTGACGCCCCAACAGGCGGGGGACCTACTGCTTGCGCTGGAGTCCGAGCTGGCCGAATGGGCGAGCGCTCAGCTTCACTTCTCTAGGAGTACGAACGCGGCAGCCGTTGTGTGACCGTTGCTGACGTCTAGGTCTGGTCTCGATCGTTACGTACAGGGCGAACGTGACATCCGGGTGGTGGGTGCTGGAGCGCCTGGCAGGTCTTGATCCTTAGGTGAGATTAAAGATCTTTTCAGTAGTAGGAATTAGAAGATCCTGTGGATGCTGTGGATAGCTCGATAACACGGTTAAATACCATCCCGATTCGAAACTCCGGACCAACGCGTATCCTTCGCTCCCGTTCAGGAAACCGGACGTTCCGAGGTCGGGAAAGATCCTACTTCGTGGACGATCGCTCTGGTGCTTGTAGTCGTTGAAGACCGGGTTGTAGCTCCCAGCAGTGGACCCCATGCACCCACCATGTGGACAACACCGGATCAACGCAGATCTGTCCAGGGGACGTCTCCGTGCATAGCACCCGGCAATGACGTCGGATGCGCCATACCCCAGACCTGAGGTACGGAATCGACACGGACAGAAATCCACGGATCCTATACAAAGGATTTGTGGTTGTTATTAAGAATCTGACTAAGCGCGACGGATCGCGTTTCCGTAGAGTCTTCATGACTGTTCCGCTAGAACGCTGGGCTACTCGAGGTCATCATCTGCGTCCGGTGGCCGAAGCGAGCTCCTCCCGACGATTGGTGAGCGTCTGTTCACACGTCGCCGGCGTCGTCCAGATCGCACGCATGCTGTTCGGACTGGGCTGCTGCCGCTGACTTCGCGCGCGTTGATCCAGCCGCCACGCGTTGACACAGGTGTGTTTGCAGCTGACCGTCCGCTCGATGCAACTGCTTCACGTCGCTCTTGCTGCGGTGCTGATGGCCGCGGCCGCGTGCCGCGCGCCGTCGGGTGCTGCCCCGGCCACCGCAACCGGTCCAAGCTCGACACCAGGCCCGATTATCGACATGCACCTGCACGCGTTTCGGCTCGAGCTGCCGCCACGCACGCCCGCCTGTCCCGGCAATCAGAAGGTGTTGATACCGACGTTGGATCCGAAGGAGGAGTTCGACTTCAGCACGTTCGTGTCGTGCGAGCACCCCATCCTCGCCGCGGACAGCGATGCCGATCTGATGACCAAGTCGATCGCCGAGCTGCGCCGCTACAACGTGCGCCGCGCCGTGACCGATGGCGAGGTCGAGGATGTCGCCCTCTGGCGCGCCAGCGCACCGGAGCTGATCGTGCCCGCGGTTGCCTTCGGTAAGGTGAAGGAGAAGAGCGTCGACGAGATGCGGCGCCTGCATCGTGAAGGAGCGCTCGCGCTGTTCGGCGAAGTCTCCGCGCAGTATCGCGGCGTCCGCGCCGACGACGCGCGCTACGAGCCGTACTTCGCGCTCGCCGAGGAACTCGATATCCCAGTCGGGATCCACTTCGGCGAAGGCCCTCCAGCCGCGGCGCGGTTTCCCGGCTACGAGACCTACCGGGCCAGCCTGACCACCCCGTTCCAGCTCGAGGCGGTGCTCCACAAACATCCCAAGCTGCGCATCTATGTCATGCACTATGCCTCGCCGCTGGTCGACGAGATGATCGCGATGATGTTCACCCATCCCAACCTGTACGTGGACGTGTCCTGCAACAACTGGTCGTTTCCGCGCGCGCAGTTCTACGGCGCGCTCGAGCGCATGGTCGATGCGGGCTTCGAGAAGCGGATCATGTTCGGATCGGACCAGATATTCTGGCCAGGCGCGATCGGAGAGGCGATCAAGTCCATCGAGGCCGCGCCGTTTCTCAGCGCGTCGCAGAAACGCGACATCTTCTACAACAACGCTGCGCGGTTCCTTCGCCTGACGACAGCCGAGATCGCGCGCGACCACAGCCGCTAGTTCGCCCGGTAGCGGACCGATGGTTTGGGCCGTGATCGCAGACGACGCATTCGTCGGTCCGTGCCGTCAGATGGGACCTAGCCGAGCAGCGCCCGCACCGAGGTGTCTCGGGATGCTCGGACGTCTCCTTGCGCTTGGCAGGGTCAGAGGAAGGATCGGATTGAAGCTTTGCGAACTCGTCTCGCTGCTGGTTGGCCTTGGCTCGCTCGCTGGTCGCGATTCGCGTGGGGTTCTCGACGAGGTCGGCATGCACTTTTTCCAGCATGTGGACGGGAATCTCCGAAGATCCGCCCTCTCCGTCCGCTGCCCAGCCCGCCGACTCCTTGAACTTTTTGAACGTGTCCGGGTGAGTCGCCTCGACGCAGTGCCCGATCTCGGGGGTGACCGTGTACTCCAGAGAGCCGACCATGCCGCCGTGATCTCGCCGGTGCTCGCCGGTGCTCGCGTCGTTGATCGCTTCGACTTGAGCGCTCGGGGTCCCGGAACGCCACGCGCCCGGCGCCGTTCACCGTCCAGCAGCTCAGGAGCTGCGCGGCGGGATCATGGGGGTGCAGTCGCTAGCCCGCGACCGCGCGGTCGCCGCTCTGCAGTCCCTCGCAGATCGTGGACGCGTCGAGCGCCCGACACGCGCTCGCGCGACCTTGCTCGACGAGGTGCCCCATCGCGTTCACAGTCGGAAGCATCCACCGCAGCATGGAGCCGAAGCGAAGCGTCGCGGGCGGGGCGATGGTCAGAAACGGGATCCCGCGAAACCGATCCTCGACGATCTCCGCGTCGGCGAAGCCCACGTTGGACGCACGCCGAAAGAACACGTCAGCGTACCGCGCGGTGACCCGCAAGATCGTGCTGCGCGCGAAGTTTGGGTGGGGCAGCGCATGCACGTTGTTCAGATAAATGATCTCGGTGGCACCGAGGTCGACCGCGGCGCTGAGCGGCGCGTTGTGAAGTAGACCGCCGTCCGCCAGCAGCTCGCCCGCCCACGCCACCGGCGGCAGGAGCGGCGGCAGCGCGAACGCCGCGTGAGCCACGGCACGCAGCGCCTCCGGCGACGCCTCGGTTCGGTTGCTGCGGATCCGGACGCGACCCGTCTGGAGGTCAACGACCATGAACCCGAACGTCCGCGGATCGTGGAACAGGCGATCGTAGTCCACGCCCTCATCGACGCGGGCACGGAACCGCGCGGCGTCGAGCAGCCCTCTTCGCGGGTCGTGTGACAGCAGGTGACCCAGCAAGGTCTTGGGCCCGATCGATCGCCAGAACGCAGCGGGTGCAGACGGGCCGGCAGCGAAGCAACGCAGCAGGTTGATGGCACCCGCGCTCGACCCGATCCACGCATCGGGACGCCATGCCGCCTCGAACAGAACTTCGAGGGCGCCGGCGGAGAACGCGCCCAAGGTCCCGCCACCGCCGAGAATGAGCAGCTTCATATCGCGCTCGCCTTGCGGTCGTCGGCCCACTCGCGAGTGAGCTCGTCGAGCAGACCCTGCGTCGTCCTCCACGCCTGGGCGTGCAAGTCCAGCGTCGCCGGATCGTCGGGCCCGCTGGCCTCCGCGGGCGGCGCGATGGGCTTGCCGAACCGGAACCAGAAGGGGACCGGGCGCGGGAATGGGCCGAGTCCCCACAGCACGGGCAGATCGTACTTCGCGTTCTTCATCAACAGGCGCCCACTGCCACGAAGGCTCGCGACGATGTTGAAGGTGTCATCAACGCCGGCCGAAGCAAACGGCACGATCGGGATCTTCAGCTCCGCAGCGAGCTTTGCGAACCCGAGGCTGTGCTCCCACTGCAGGCGGTACTTCGCATTGTTGTGGCGCTTGAGCACCTCGCGGGCGCCACCCGGATACGCCACGACCCAATCGCCACGTCCGAGTGCACCGCGCGCATTTTGCATCGAGCCAAGCATCCCCCCGCACCGCACCAGGATGTCGCGCAGGCCGGGGATCCGGAAGAAAAAGCGATCGGCGAGGCCGAGCGGGAGCCTGCCGGTCCGCTCCAGGATGGCGTGAAAGAACAGCAACGTCTCGTAGCCGAGCAAACCGTGATTGCCAACGAGCAGGGCCGGCCCCGCGGGCAGGTGCTCGAGACCTTCGATCCGCACCGGGTGCACCGCTGCGACGATCCTCGCCAGCGGCTTCATCAGAGAAACTACGCGTTGATCGACGCGGTCTCGCCATCGCTCCGGGGCTGCGTTGGCTGCAGTCATGGGGGCACATCGAGCAAGCCACGTGCCACCGCGGTCCCTCTCCCCGACGGTTGCAGCCGCCGAGCAGCAGCGCGCGATGGACATGACGTGCGCGCGGGCGCAGTGGTCCGGCCCCTCAGGCTTTCAACGCAGCACGTTCGAGCCCACGGAGCGCAGCGTCCATCCGTGCCGGTAGGCCTCGACGGAGCATCCGAGCGACCATGCGCACCGCAAGTGACTTCGGCAGCAACATCACCGTGTGATGGATCGTCGTCGTGCCTTCGCGCTCGTCGATGACAAAGTCGATGCTCGCTTCGACCCGGGGGTCGGAGTACGCGATCGCGATGCGCTGTCCCGGAATGAAGACCACCACCGAACACAGCAGCGAGCCCGCATATCGGAGCTCGCGGTACGAATAGCGGAGGCGAGCTCCGACGCCGATGGATTCGCCGTCGAGGAGGACGAGCGCCGTGCAGTTCGGCAACCAGGTCGGCGCCGCGGCGAGGTTGCAGAGCGTCGAAAAGATCGCGTCTGCGGTCTGCGACGTGACGATCGATCGACTGAGCTCGAGGTGCGGTACGTGCGACAACTCCGGCCAGCGTCCCACGACCGGGCGTGGCGCGCCGGGAGAACAGAGGCCACACGGGCACGTATGGACGGCGTCGCCGCGCGGTGCGCGCAGCAAGGGATTGCGGCATCGCCGCGGCGCGGGCTGCGCTCGGTGCTCGCGCACTCGAGACAGGTCTCGCGCTGATGGCCCGGGCTAAGGCACGCGCCGCACCGCACCGCACCGCACACGACGGCCTCGCACCCGCGACAAGATTCGTGGTGAGGTTTCGCGTGCTTCCGGCGTTCGCTCGGTCGCCCTGACGTGCAGACTTCAGCTCGAGCTCGTCGGCGGAGCTCGGGCAAGAGCTGCAGGTCACCAGCTCGGTGCGGAGCTCGACACGACCGTCGCGCTCGCGCCGCTTCAGCTTTTGATGCGTTGCGCTTGGACTTCGCCGTGTCGCTGTCCAGCTTGGTCGCACCTGTGCTGACCGTCCGCTGAGCTACGCGCCGGACTTCGCGAGCGCGCGCAAGCCGTCGAGCAAGCCGGGCTCGGCCGCGTCGAGAACGCCGTCGTTGCCGTTGCGGCAGCGCATCCGGCCGTCGCGCACATCGAGGAACAACACGAACGAGCGCCCGGCGACGAACCACGCGTCGTCGAGCTCCGGCGTCTGCTTGACCGTGCGGGTCTTGGCGACCAGCGGGTGGTCCACGACGACGCGCGCGCCGATCTCGAGGCCGGTCCCCTTGAGCACCTCGGTCAGCTCGTAGGTGGCCGCCTGGAACGTCGCGAGGGTGCCGCTCCAGATCTTGGGCGATGGTTCGAGCGAGATCAGTCGCGCGACGACGACGTTCTGGCTGCTGGCAAAGTGCTCGCTGACGCGCGGGGAAACCATGGGCGGACTCGCTTTGCTCGGCGATGGGGACGCGGTGGTCGGTCTGTCACTCGTCGTGGTCGGGGGCTCTTTGCCCTTCGCGGATGGCGTGCACGAGGAGCACGCCAGCGCGAAGACGACGACGACAATCGCTCGCTCGATCACGGCGTTGGTGCCGGCGCGGGCGCGACCGGCCGGTTCGGCGGCGTCACCGACGTGATCCGCTGGTTGCCGTCGATCCCCCACTGCTCGGCGCTGCCGTTGGCCATCGCGATGTTTGCGGTGATCGTCCCATCGGGGTTCGCCGCGCCCGTCTGCGACACCACATGACTCTCGCCGCGCTCGTCGCGATACCGCCCCTGCGCGCCGATGCCCGCCTGGTGCGCGGCGTCGAAGTTGGTCGGGTCCGCGCTCCCTAGCGCGGACTGTCGCTCGGTCAGGATATGGACCATGAGCTCGTTGCGCGTGAACTGATCGGGGTGATCTGCGGGAGCGGCGGCGGGGAACGCCTCGAGGTCATCGAGGTCGACGGCGTTGTCGGCGAACGAGTCGCCG
>JAYUYE010000955.1:0-3004 GCA_043752985.1 Myxococcales bacterium | reverse complement strand
GACGGCAAGCCGGACTTTCACAAGCTGTCGGTCCGCGGGCAGCTGCACAAGACGTCCGAGGTCCAGCGCGCTGCGCTCGCCGATCCGGTGACCTACGTCGTGTTCGATCTGCTCGGCGCCGCCGGGTACGACCTCCGCGGCCTGCCCCTGCTCGTCCGCAAGTCGCTCTTGCAACAGCTGCTGCCGGCGGTCGGCCCGCTCCGCTACGCCGATCACATCCCGGCCCAAGGCGAGGCGTTGCTCCGGCAGATCGTGGCGCGTGGGCTCGAAGGTGTGGTCGCGAAGAAGGCGAATTCGCCCTATCGGTCGACGCGCTCGCGCGACTGGCTCAAGCTCAAGGCGGATCCGGAGGCCGACTTCGCGGTCTGCGGCTACACGCCTCCGAAGAATTCACGATCGGGATTCGGCGCGCTGCACCTGTGCGTGTGGGTCGACGATCGCTGGCTGTGGGCCGGCAAGGTCGGCTCGGGCTTCGATGACAAGCAGCTCGTCGATCTCGCGAAGATCTTCGCCGCCAAGCCAACGTGGAAGCCGACGTTCCCGCGCCCCGAAGGCGCGAGCGACGCGCGCTGGGTCGAGCCCGAGCTCGTGGTTCAGGTTCGCTATCGCGAGTGGCTCGTCGGCTCGTCTCTGCGGTTCCCGGTGTTCGAGCGGCTGCGCCCCGACAAGACCGCGCGCGAGTGCGGCATGCCGCTGCGGCAGACCGGCGAGGCCAGGAAGGAGCCCGAAGCGATCGAGCTCGAGGTCGAGGCTGACACATCCGTCCGAGAGCTCCGGCTGACCCGCCTGACGAAGGTGTTCTGGAAGGACGAGCAGATCACGAAGGGCGATCTGATCGAGTACTACCGCGCGATCGCGCCGCACATCCTGCCCTACCTCAAGGACCGCCCGACGGTGCTGCACCGGTATCCCGACGGCATCGCGGGCGAGATGTTCTATCAGAAAGACATGCCCGACTGGATCCCGTCGTGGCTGCGCACGACGTCGCTGTGGTCCGAGCACAGTCAGCGCGAGATTCACTACGTGCTGATCGACGACGCCGATGGACTCGCGTATGTCGCGAACCTCGCCTCGATCCCCATTCACTGCTGGGCGAGCCGGGTCGGCGCGCTCGAGCGCCCGGACTGGACGATCGTCGACCTCGATCCCAAGAACGCGCCGCGCGAGCACGTGGTGCCGCTCGCGCTCGCGATCCACGAGCTGTGCGAGGCGGTCGGGCTGCCGAACTACGTCAAGACCTCGGGGCAGACCGGCCTCCACGTTCTGATCCCGCTCGGGGGTCAGTGCACGTTCGACCAGGGCCGCATGCTCGCGTACCTGATCGGCCTTCTGATCGAACGCACGTACCCCGACATGGCCACCACGCTGCGCAACCCGGCCGCGCGCGGCGGTCGCGTCTATCTCGACTGGGGACAGAATGCGCACGGCCAGCTGCTCGTCGCGCCGTACAGCGTTCGCCCCGTCTCGGGTGCGCCGGTCTCGATGCCGTTGACCTGGGACGAGGTCGTGCCCGGGCTCGACGCCAAGCAATTCAACCTGCGCAACGCGCTCGAGCGCTGCACCTCGTGGCCGTGCGATCCGTGCAGAAACGTCCTCGACGAGCGCCCGGATCTCCAGGCCGTGCTCGAGAAGCTCACCGAGCGCGCGAGGGACTGACGGCGAGCGGACGTCAAAGCAGCAAGCCGAGCAGTGCAGCGGCCTCGGCCTCGTTGAAGGTCGCCGTCACGCGCAGCGTCGCGCCGACCGGGCGCGCGAACAGCTTCTCGATCGCGCGGGCTGCGACCGGATCCTTGCTGCGAAGCTCGCCGAGCGCAAACGACTTGCCGAGATCCACCGCCGCGGCGATGCGCGTCGACGTCGTGAGGTCCGGGAAGGCGCCGATGCCCGTCAGCGTGATCCCGGACGCGACGGCGAGCGAGCCCGTGACCCACTCCGCGGTCGCGAGATCCGGCGACATGGCGCGCGCCGCGGTTCGAAGCGACTCGGTCATTCGCACGGCGCCGAACGCGGCGTTATCACCGCGCGCCGCGGCGAGCGCATCACGAAGCTCGCCCGCTTCGACGATCGATGCTCCGAGGTGCGCGGCGTTCGCACGCTCGATCACGGCGGGTGGGCCGAGCAACCGCGGGGCGCTGCTCTCTGCCAGGATCAGCAAGTCCGCGGGTGGCTCCTTGGCGCCCGCCGCCACGCGTGCGATCACGAGTGCGCGTGCGCCCGCGGGAAGGTCGTGGCCGATCTGCGCGAGCAGGCGCTCGAGACCCCGGGTCAGTGCCGGCGAGCGCCGCGCCTGCTCGAGATCGATCGCGACGATCGCGAGCGCATCTGGCGGCACGTAGTCGAGAAGCGCATCGAGGGCCGAGGGCTCGCGCGGAGCCGGCGTGGCGCCCGGGCGGGTCGCGGCGGGTGGTGATTGCCGTGCGGTCTCCGGCGAGCACCCCAGGACCCCCAACGCGACCGCGACCGCGACCCGCCCCACGTTCATGGCCCGAGTCTACCGGAGCACCGCGCGCCGGCGCGCAAGAACCGCAAGCCAGCTCGCGGTTACTACCTGAGTATTCCCACGATTCCACGCTTTTGTCGTCGTCGCTGGGCCACTGCGAGATCGTGGACCGCGTCGGCCTGCCGAGCGCCTGCGTGTGCCGCATGGACGAGCTGACGATCGGTCAACTTCGCGTCGCCGGTCCGCGCGCGCTCGGCTCGATGTGTCCGGGACCACCGCGATCGCGAGCCCGTCCGATCTCGACGCCTTGATCCCAGGCCGCGCCGATCGTGGGCTTCTGAAGTTCGCTGCGGTGCTTCGGTGCGTGGTCGCGATCGAGTGACAGCGTTCCCGCCGTTCGATCGAACACCTACCTCTCGTCGGCGAGAATCCGGCGGCTCGTGACAGTCGTGCTCGTGACGATCGTCGTCGTACCGACGGATACGGACCTTGGGATCGAGGTGCTGGTGGTCACGAATCTCCAGACGTCCCAGATCGATCTCGAGCTGCCCTGCTCGCACGACC
>JAYUYE010000954.1:0-3004 GCA_043752985.1 Myxococcales bacterium | reverse complement strand
GGACCCTCCACGTCGGCCCCGCCCGGCTCGGGACGATCCTCGCCGCGCTGCTCGTCGGCGGGTTCGCGTGGACGCAGCTCCAGCTGACGCGTGAGTCGCTGCGGTTCGGCAACTTCGCCAACGATCGAGGCATCGACACGCCGGCGTTCCTGATCGTCTACACCGAGGACCGCGCCGCGATCGGCAAGGCGATGGCGCCGTGCTTCACACCCGACGACTTCAGCATCGTCGGCGGCGCCGGCGCGCAGCCGTATTACGGTCGGATGCGCGGCATCGACGTGTTCGGCCTCGTCTCCGATCGGATCGCCCACGAGGAACCGCGGATTCGCGCCCGCGCCGGCCACACCAAGTTCGGCTCGGATCCGCTGCTCGCATCGTACGATCCGACGTTCGTGTTCTCCTGCTACCAGATCCACGGCACGCCCACGCAGCCGCGCCTGGGCTGCGCCAGCTTCTGGCTCGCCCGCGGCTACGAGCAGGTCACCATGCGCATCCCCGGGATGCGGCAGCAGGGCGAGTACTACACGTTCCTCGCGAAGAAGGCGCGCAAGTTCGAGTGTCCCGGCCGCGTGCAGTGATCTTGCGCTGGTGGGGCGTACTTCCGGTCGCGATCGCGATCGGTCTGTTCGGGCTCCGCGCATGCGTGCACACCGATCCGCGCGATCGGCTGCGCGTCGTTGCCGCACAGCCTGACGATCCACCGGGCACGGTCGCGCAGGAAGGCTCGCTCGCGGTCGTGCGCGGCGGTCCGGTGATCCTCGGGTTCCAGAGCACCGGTCGCGCGCGGCTCAGCGTCGGCGGCCGCGAGCTCCGCGGAACCGGCGTGGTCAAGGAGCGGATCGTCGTCCCCGCGGGCGCGCTCGCGATCCGGTTTGCCGCACCCGCCGATGCGCGCCTGGTGTGGAGCCCGGTCGGCCGGCGCGGTGATCCCGAGTACGTGCCGACGAGCTCGGTCTCACCCGAGCTGCCCCCGCGCGCAACGTTCGCGAGCCCCGGGGCTGCGCGGTTCGACGGAGTGATCGCACTCCTGCTGCTCCTCACCCTGGTCGCTTCGATCCTCGTGCTCGCGCGCACGCGGCTCGCTCGCGTGCCGCGGTCGATGTGGATCGCCACCGGCGCGGTGTTCGGCCTCGCCGTGATCGTCCGCTGGATCGATCTCGGCGGGTTCGGGCAGACCTGGGACGAGGACGTCAACTGGGCTGCGGGCCGCAACTACGTCACGAACCTCGTCGGGCTCGACTTCTCGCAGGCCGCGTGGAGCTGGAACTACGAGCACCCGCCGGTGATGAAGCTGCTCGACGGGATCGGCGCGCAGTTCGCAGACGGCTTCGGGCCTGCACGCGCCCTGTCCGCGGTCTGGATATCGCTCGGCTGCGCGCTGCTGGTCCCGATCGGCAAGCGGCTGTACAGCCTGCGCGCGGGCGTGCTCGCGGCCGCTATCGCTGCACTGTTGCCGCCGCTCGTCGCGCACGGCCAGATCGTCGGTCACGAATCACCGACGGTGCTGTGGTGGTCGCTCGGGATCCTGCTCGCGCTGTGCGCGCACGATCATCTCGATGACGAGGCAGCTGCCCGCCGCACGCTATGGTTGCGGCTCGCCGCGATCGGCGCGGTCGTCGGGGTCGCGATCGGATCGCGGTTCGTCAACGGCCTGCTCGGCCCGCTGTGTGTCGCGATCGTGATCGTCCAGTCTCCGCAGCGCTGGCTGCGACCGACCCTGCTCGGCATCCCGCTGATGGTCGCCGGCACGCTCGCGACCTTCTTCGCGCTGTGGCCGCGGCTGTGGGGCAACCCGACCCTCGCGATGTCGCAATCGCTCGCGAAGCTGTCCGCGCCTCACGCGGTCGAGCCGTTCCTCGGCGTCACCACGAATCACCCGCCGAGCCACTACTTCGTCGTCTACCTGTTCGCAACGCTCCCCGTCGGCATCCTCGCAATGGTGCTCGCAGGCATCGTGCGCTCGACGCTCGAGCGCTCGCGCAGCGGGCTGATCCTCGCGCTGTGGTTCGCGATCCCGCTCGCGGTCGCCGCGTCGCCCGTACGCCAGGACGGCGTGCGCTACGTGATGCCGTGCATCCTCGCGCTCGCGCTGTGCGCCGCCGCTGGCGTCGACTTCCTCGCCGCGCGATTCGGAAAGCGGTTCTCGCGTACGTTCGTCGCGCTGTCCGCTGCGATCGTCCTCTACCTCGGAGTCACGCTCGTCCGCGTCCATCCGTACTACCTCGACTACTTCGGCGAGCATGTCGGCGGCGCCGGCACCGTTGCCAGCAAGCGCTGGTTCGAGACCGCATGGTGGGGCGAGGGCGTCGATCGCGCGGTCGACTACGTCAACGAGCACGCCGCGCCGTTCGCCAAGGTTCACCGCGAGTGCGTCGACGTCGCGCACCTCGCCTGGTTCCGCGAGGACCTGTGGAACACGATGGTGCGGACGCCGCAGGAGGCCACGTGGATCGTCGTCTACGGCCCTGCCCGTCGGCCGTGTCCCATCCCGCCGAGTGCCCGCAAGGTGTTCGAGGTCAGCGTCGATGGCGCGCCGCTCGCGATCGTCTATCGAAACTGATGATCACGGCGCGATGGTGTTGATAAATTCGCACTGCTCGGTCCGGTAGTGGTCGCCACGGGTGATCGTGTCACCGAACCGTAGGTGCGACTCGGTGGTGAGCTCGTAGGGCGCCCACGTCACCGGTAGGCCGCCACCGGCGTTCGGATTGCCACCACTGGCCAGTGCCCCCCACGCCGACGCGACCGCCGTGATCACGGCCTTGTCCTTGATGCCCGCGGTGCTGCTGAATGCGTCGAAGACGTAGATCAGCTCGATGCCGTGAACCGCGCCGAGCGTTCTTTGCGCCCCGGTCGAGGAGTCGGGAACCTTGGCGAACGAGTACTGGTACACCGGCTCGTCCTGCGCGGCAGTCAGCGCACGCAGCGCCTTGCGAGCGGAGCAGTTGAACTTGGTGTCGCTCAGGAGGGCGACCATCGCCGCGCGGGGGGAAGGGTAGTCGCT
>JAYUYE010000953.1:0-16093 GCA_043752985.1 Myxococcales bacterium | reverse complement strand
ACACGGTGATGTTCGCCGGGGTCGTGCACGTGCCGATCTGCGTCGACTTACCGGGCGGCACCTCGAGGCCCTGCGCGCGGCCCGCGAGCACGACGCCGGCCTCGTGCTCGACCGCTGCGGGATCGGCAGGGATGATCTCGATCCCGGATCGCCCTTCGAGCTCCTCGTCTCCGCTGTTGAACAGGTGAAGGTTGAGCAAGAGCTGCTGACCGGGCTTGACGTGGACCGCGACGCCAGCCGGCATCTCGAGGGCCTGCGTGCCGACACCGGATGCGTAGATCGCAGGCTTGACGAGCGAGCTCGTGCAGTCGGTGATGCCGTCCGGGCCGTCGGGGGCACCGAGCATCAACACCGTGTGGTGGGTGCCGAGCGGGGCGACCGGACGGATCGCCGAGATCCACACGTCTCTGGTGACCGTCGTCCGGACGCAGACGTAGTTCTCGGTGCCGGACGGCAACGTCCAGGCTCCCTCGATCAACGACACGTAGCCGTCGGGCCCGGCACCGGCGTCGGGCGACGAGCCGGTCGATTCGGCCTCGCAGGCGGCGAGAAAGGCGAGGCCGAGGAAGGTGGTGAGGACGAATGGCGTGCGCATGTGACGTCCAGCTGTGCGACCGGCGTGCCGGACGCAGGTGCGCGGAACCGCGTGACGACCGGGGCGTCCGGGTGTCCGGTGCACCAGACACCATCCGCTCGCCCGGACGCTGTACAACAAGAGGGGTGAACGAGACGGTCCGTCACGGGACGACGAGCGTGCCGATGCGCAGCCTCGCGGTCGAGGTGACTGACGGTATGGACCGCGGCTCGCGCGCCGCCGGCGAGGACCTGACGATCGGCACCGCGGAGGGCGGCTCGTTGCGGATGACCGACCCAGCCGTCTCGCGGTTTCATCTCGAGCTGCGCGCCGCGAGCGGGGGGATCCTCGTGATCGATCATGGCTCGACGAACGGGACGTTCGTGGGTGCGATCCGGATCGATCGCGGGGTCGTGCCACCCGGGACGGTGCTGCGGGTCGGCGACTCGCTGCTCCGCGTCGGCGACGCCGCGCCCGTGCAGGTCGAGCTGCACGGTGGCGAGTCGCTGTCCGGGCTGATCGGACGCTCGCCGGCGATGCGGCGCCTGATGGCCCAGGTCGCCAAGGCCGCAAAGAGCGATGTCTCGGTGCTGGTGACCGGTGAGAGTGGAACGGGCAAGGAGCTGATCGCCCGCGCTCTGCACGATCTCGGACCGCGCGCGAAGCGGCCGTTTGTCACCGTCGATTGCGGCTCTTTGCCACCGACTCTGATCGCAAGCGAGCTGTTCGGACACGAACGCGGTGCGTTCACCGGCGCGGACCGCGCGCACCTCGGAGCCTTCGAGGCGGCGAACGGCGGCACGGTGTTCCTCGACGAGATCGGTGAGCTCCAGCCCGCCGTGCAATCCACGCTGCTCGGCGTGCTCGAGCGGCGGCGGTTGCGCCGGCTCGGGAGCCGGACCGAGATCGCGGTCGATGTTCGCGTCGTCGCGGCGACGCATCGCGATCTCCGCGCAGAGGTCAACGCCAGTACCTTCCGCCTCGATCTGTTTTATCGGCTCGCGGTCGTGACCCTGCTCGTCCCGGCGTTGCGCGAGCGACCCGACGACGTGCCGCTTCTCGTCGAGCACTTTCTGCGCGATGCCGGGTGGGAGCAGCCGGTCGCTGCATTGATCTCGGCGCCGGCGATGGACGCGCTCTCGAAGCTGCACTTCGCCGGCAACGTCCGCGAGCTCCGCAACCTCGTCGAGGCCGCGGTGGCGATGGGCGAGTCACCGAGCCTCGATCACCCTGCAGCGGCTCCGCTGCCGGCCGAGGGCTTCGGCACCGACCTCCGCCTGCCGTACAAGGACGCGCGCGCGCAGCTGATCGAGCAGTTCGAGGCGCGCTACCTCGAGGCGCTGATGGAGCGCGCTGGTGGCAACGTCTCCGCGGCTGCGCGGCTGGCGCAGATGACGCGCTCGCATCTCTCCGAGCTACTCGCGAAGCGTCGAGGCTAGGGCACGGGGAATCGCGCGCACCGCCGCATGTTGTTCTCGCAGCTCAACGGCACAGCATCGAGCCCCAGCACGATCGAGCCCACAACCGTGTCCGGGACGAACGGACAGCTGTATGCGCAACCGAGCGCATCATCGCCGACGAGCGCCTGATAGCTGTCCTGCTCGATCCGCTCGATGCTGGCGCACGACTCGAGCGTGATCACCGCGCGCACGATCAGCGGGACATCGGGAGCGTCCTCGATGATCTGACCCGCCTCGGTGTCGTGGAACTTGTCGCGGAGCTGCGCCAGGAGCGAGGCCTCGTCGCCGATACCGGACATATCGAGCTCGACGGTCTCGCAATAGCGTCCGACGCTCGGCGGTTGCAGCTGGCATCGCCCGGTGGCCGCGCAGGTCGCGATGATCTCTTCGCCCCGACATCCGGGCAGTCGCGTCCCGACGCCGATGAGGTCGACGACGAGCTGGAACCGCGCCTTGTTCGTGCCGTCGACGATCGCACGCTTGAGGAGCGGGTTGTCCAGCGAGTCCTTGCACTGAAATCCGATCGACAGGTCCGTCACGGTTGGACCGAACAGGACCTGGATGTCGCGGTGCCGATCGCAGGCGACGAGCATCACGCAGGCGAGGGCGAGGTACTTCATAGCTTGAGCCCCGTATGGATCTCGGGCTCGTAGGTCGCCCACACGATCGCTCCCGCGATCACGACCGCCGCGCCGCTCATCGCGATCCAGAACCACGGGCGCTGCCACACCGCCGGCCGCTGCAACACTGACCCGTCGTACGCGAGCTCGCGCACCAGCGTTGGTCCCTGGCCGCGATCGCGAACCGCCTGTGCGCGCAGAACCCCATCGACGACGAGCGAACCCTCGAGCCGTGTGCCGCCGCGGAGCACGGCGATCCGCTGTTCGCCCGCGAGCTTCGCGATCAACGACACTCCCACGCTATCGGTACCCGGCAGGCCGCGGCCAATCCGAGCGCGCCACTGCTGCGCCGCGAGCTGCGCTGACGCCGGCTGCTGTGCCAGCGTCACCTGTGTGGTGTCGGGCGTCCGGACCAGGCGTGACGCAGGCATGAAGCCGTCGGCGTCAACGGCGAGCACGTGGTCTCCGCTCGAGACATCGAGCGTGCATGGCAGCGTGCATCCCGCGGGTCGGCCGTCGATCGCCAGCCGCGCTCCGGTCTCGCCCTGAATCGTGAGCTGATGACGGGACTCCTTGCCGGCGGTCGCGACCGCCGTTCCGATCAGCTGCTCGACGTCCGGCGCGACTGCAGTCGTGGGAAGCTCGAGTCCCAAGCTCGCGAGCCGCGCAGCCGCGGTCCTCGCGTCCGCCTTGGCGAGGGCACCCCAGGCGCAAGCGGCCTCGAGCGTGATCGCGCGCGAGGCAAGTGCTCGGTTCTCCGCAACGAGGAGCTGAACGACGTTGACCTTGGCCAGCTCGCTACGGCACGCATCGAAGTCACCGCTCGCATACGCGGCACGCGCACGCGTGACGATCGGTGCAGTGACGTCGATCGGCGCGGCCGGCGGGGCAGGGAGCTCGATGGTGCGCAGCTCGAGTCCCGCCACCGAACGCGGAGCGAGCTCGCCGACCGCTGCTGGGTCCGCCTCGATGAGGACCGCCACCCGGATCGGATGCTTCGGCGTCGGCGCGCAGGCACCGAGTCCGAGCAGGAGTAACCAGCGTGCTACCATCCTGTTCGCTTGGCGGGCCTTGAGCCACGGTATCGCATTCTTCGCAGGCTCGGCCAGGGAGGGATGGCGGAAGTCTTCGAGGCCGAGCTCGTTGGCGACCACGGCTTCGTGCGCAAGGTGGCGATCAAGCGAATGCTGGATGGCGCCGCTTCGGACCCATCGATGGCGCACCGGTTTCTCGATGAAGCTCGGATCGCCAGCCGCCTCCATCACGCGAACATCGTCTCCGTCGTCGACCTCGGCTTGCTCGACAACCTGCCATTCCAGGTGCTCGAGCTCGTCGATGGCATCAATGCTCAGCAGCTCCTGCAGCGCGTCGGGGGCACGTTGCCGATCGATGTCGCACTCGCGATCACGGCGGACGTCGCGCATGGCCTCGACCACGCGCACTCGGCGGTCGATCCTGCGGGCCTTCCGCTCGGCATCGTTCACCGCGACGTCAAGCCGGCGAATGTCCTCCTGTCGTGGAACGGTGACGTCAAGCTCAGTGACTTCGGCATCGCCGTCGCTCGCGACCGGGCAGTGCTGACCGAAGCCGGCCTCGTACCCGGCACGTCGGGGTTCATCGCGCCCGAGCAGCGAATGAAGTCCGAGCTGGACGGCAGGACCGACGTGTTCGCCCTCGGCGTGACGCTGCACACGCTCCTTACCGGTTACACCCCGCTCCAGGACGTGACCGTCGAGATCGCGATCCTCGAAGGTACGCCGATGCCGCTCGACGCCACGCTTCCCCACGACGTGCGCGCGTTGATCGCACGTGCGGTCGCGCCTCATCGACTCGAGAGGTTGACCGCTGCTCAGCTCGCGGACGAGATCGGGAGCCTGCTCGCGCCTCGCCTGACGCGCGACCCGCGCAGCCTTCTGCGCGGCTACCTCGGCGCACTCGAGAAGAAGCCCGTGGCGCGGGGCGGTGCGCTCGATCAGTTGCTCGGGATCGAGGTCGTGCTCGGTCATCCCGGCGACGACGGGGTGCGCCGGTTTGCGACCGTGGCGGCCGGGCGGTCGCAGGCCGCCACGGTGATTGCGAAGGCTCCCGCCCCGGCGGGTTCGCCTTCGTCCGAGGCGTCGACCCGCATCGCGCGGCCGAGCAGCGACGCTCCGGTCGCAGAGACCGGAGACCGAACGAGCCGTCCGCAGGAAGCGGAGCCTGCGCCACCACGCCGGTCGTGGTTGCTCGCGCTCGCGAGTACCGCGATTCTCGCGATCGGCAGTGCGGTGGCCTACCGGGTGATTCGCACCGGGTCGTCGGTATCGCCGGCCGATGTATCCGTGGTGAGCATCGCGATCACCGACGCGGCGCCGACCGACGCGGCGCCGACCGCGATCGACGCGACCGCGGTGGCGATGGGTGCGATCGACGCTGCGGTTGATCCGCCGCGGGGCCGACACGATGCGGGCGTCGCGACGAAGCCGCTGCGTGATGCGGCGCCGCGCGTGGCAGCGGGGTCGGCGACCGCCGCAGTCGAGACCGGCAACGGCTACTTGCTCGTCTTTGGCGAGGCCAACATCGGCGCGCAGGTGTTCATCGACGGCAAACCCTCGGGCTACGCACCCAACAAGCTCGAAGTTCCGATCGGCACTCACCGCGTCGAGATCGCGCGCAAGGGCGGTCCCCGACTCCCCGCGCAGAACATCGAGATCACGACGTTCCATTCGGCGGGCAAGCCTGCACGCGCGACGTGGTGAGCGCATCACGGCTTTGCGCCGTCGAAGATCCAGCGCTCGATCGCCTCGCGCTTCTCGACGCACAACGGCTGCGCGGACAGCGGCATCAGGCCCCGGGACGGCGCGGGTCCCTCGAGATGCCCGATCGCGACCAGCAAGTAGCTCGCGTCGGGCTCACCTGCGACGACGCGCGTCCAACTCGGCTGCGCACGCGCAGTCACCCCGACCAGCGAGCGATGCGACGTGCCGCTCTCGAGGTTGAGGTTCCCCATCGTGCGCGAGCTGCCGTGGCAGCCGCCGAATGCGGCGCATCCCGGCGTGAAGACATTCGCCTGGAGCCACGCGAGGTCGCTGTGCTGCGCGGCCTCCTCGCACTGCGGTGACGAGCCGCGCTCCGTCGGCGCAGAGCCTTCGGTCGCGCATCCGGCGAACAGCACTACCAACGCAAAAAGTCTGGCCATGGGCCAGACTCTTCAGCAAACCCCGCACCAGCGAACCGGCGCGGAAGATCACGGAGCTGCTCGATGTGTCCTGCTTGCTCGAGCGGACAGCTGTCCGGAGGACCGGACAGCCGCGCAGCTATCGACTACGCGACGCGCGCCTGTGGGAGCTGGCCCGGAACGCCGCGGTCGATCGCCTTGTTCAGCTCGGCCTGGATGATCGCCATTCCGATCAAACCGAGGACGAACAGCAGGATGAACGCGATCACCTGGGAGAACTTGCCGCCCGTGACGTGCTCTACGCCGCCGGCCCACTTCCACGTGTAGTAGATGCTGGCGATCGGAACGATCAGGAGCCACGACGTCGGGATGTCCGCGCCTGCCTTGACCATCTCTCCCTTGGTCTTGACCAGCCAGACGAGGGCGTAGATGCCGAAAGTGATGATCGACAGAATGATGACAGCCGCAATCGAACGCTTGGTCACGATAGTTCCCCTTGGCCGCTCAGCGGCCGATGAAAATGCACCCGCCGCGCAGCATACAGTCCGGGGCGTCCCTACGAAAGACGATCTCGATAATCGTGATAACCGAACCGGCGGTGCACCGTAATTTTCTTCGTTGCCGGGTCGTGGGTCGCGATCGAAGGTAGGCGAACACCGTTGAATGTCGTCGTCTTGACCATCGTGTAGTGCGCCATGTCGAGGAACACGAGCTTGTCGCCGACTTCGAGCGGACGGTCGAAGCTGTAGTCGCCGATGACGTCGCCCGCGAGGCACGTCATGCCGCCGAGCCGATACGTGTGGGGCTTCACGCCGGGTTCCGCGGCGTCGATGATCATCGCGCGGTACGGCATCTCGAGGACATCCGGCATGTGCGCCGTCGCGGAAGTGTCGAGGATCGCGATGTCCATCCCGTTGTGGAGCGTGTCCATCACCGACGCGACGAGGATTCCGGTGCCGAGGGCGATCGCTTCACCCGGCTCGAGATAGACGGGCACGTTCCACTTCGCCCGAAAATCTCGCACCACGCGGACGAGCAGGTCGCGATCGTAGTCCGGGCGCGTGATGTGATGGCCGCCTCCGAAGTTCACCCACTTGAGGCCGGGGATAAAGTCGCCGAACTTGCGCTCGAACGCAGCGACGGCCCGCTCGAGCGCATCGCTGTTGACCTGACACAACGTGTGGAAGTGCAGACCGTCGAGACCTTCGAGATCCTCGGCGGTGACGTTCGCGCGCGTGGTTCCGAGTCGGCTGCACGCGCCCGCGGGATCGTAGAGCGCGACCTCGACTTCCTGATGCTCGTGGTTGACGCGCAGACCGCATGACAGCGAGCGACCGGCACGCCGCGCCGCTTCGATGGTCTTGCGATGACGGCGCCACTGCGCGGGCGAGTTGAGGACGATGTGATCGGCGAGCGTGACCAGCTCGGCCATCTCGCCGTCGGAGTACGCCGGTGCGTATGCGTGAACCTCGCCGCCGGAGTGGAGCTCGCCGGATTCACTCCGGCGCGCGGGGCAGAGCTCCTCGCGAGCGAGCCGCGCTTCGGCGACCGAGCTGCTCGTCGCACCGGCGAGATACTGCCGGACGAGCGAGAAGGTCGACCACTGCGCGAAGCCCTTGAGCGCGAGCAGGATCGTGCAGCCTGCGCGCTTCTGCACGTCGGCGAGGATCTTCAGATTTTCCTCGAGCGCGCCGAGGTCGGTGACGAAGCACGGCGTCTCGAGGTCGCGGACGTCGATCGCGCGCGCGACATCGGCGCCGAGAGAGGCTCCGGCGCTCAACCTATCTCTCCTCGACGTGCCAGGGCAGGCCGCGCTTCGCGACGTCCTCGAGGAACGGATCGGGATCCATCTGCTCCATGTTGAACACGCCGGCGCCCTTCCACTTCCCGGTCGCCATCATCACGGCGCCCGTCACCGCGGGGACGCCCGTCGTGTACGAGACCGCCTGCGCGCGGACCTCCTTGTAGGTCTCCGCGTGGTCGCAGATGTTGTAGACGAACACGCGCCGCGGCTTGCCGTTCTTGATGCCCTCGGCGAGCACGCCGATCGAGGTCTTGCCGGTGTAGTTCTGCGCGAGCGATGCGGGGTCCGGCAGCAGCGCGCGGAGGAACTTGATCGGAACGATCTTCTTGCCCTCGAACTCGACCTCGTCGATCCGGGTGATGCCGATGTTCTGCATGACCTCGAGGTGCTTGAGGTAGCTCTCGCCGAACGTCATCCAGAACCGGATCCGCTTGAGGCCCTTGAGGTTCTTCACGAGGCTCTCGAGCTCCTCGTGATAGAGGAGGAA
Organism: Myxococcales bacterium; assembly: GCA_043752985.1. Classification (GTDB taxonomy): domain Bacteria; phylum Myxococcota_A; class Polyangia; order Haliangiales; family Haliangiaceae; genus JABFXX01. The sequence continues at coordinate 7,991 of JAYUYE010000953.1, read as the reverse complement.
GCTGTTGCGCTCACCGACGCCGGGGTAGTCGAAGATCTTCGACACGCTGAGCGGGGCGGTCTCCTTCCACTCGCCGTTCTCCCAGTAGCGGCCGCGCGCCGTGATCTCGCGGATGTTGATCTCGGGATTGAAGTTGGTCGCGAACGGCTTGCCGTGTGAACCGCCGTTGCAATCCACGATGTCGACGTAGTGCAGTTCGTCGAGCAGGTGCTTCTGGATGTATGCGCAGTAGACGTTGGTCACGCCCGGATCGAAGCCAGACCCGAGGAGTGCCATCCGGCCCTGCTTGGCGAACCGATCCTGGTAGGCCCACTGCCAGCTGTACTCGAACTTCGCGACATCGAGCGGCTCGTAGTTCGCGGTGTCGAGGTAGTCGACGTCCGCGGCGAGGCACGCGTCCATGATGTGGAGGTCTTGATAGGGCAGGGCCACGTTGATCACGAGCTTTGGCTGATACTCCTTGATCAGCTTTGTCAGCGCCGGCACGTCATCGGCATCGACCTGGGCGGTCTGGATCTTCCGCCCGTGCATCTGCTCGATTTCAGCCGCGAGCTTTTCGACCGGAGCGATCCGGCGGCTGGCGAGCATGACGTCGGAGAAGACGGTCTTCTCCATGGCCGCCTTGTGAGCCACGACGCCACCGACACCGCCCGCACCGATGATGAGGACCTTCGACATGCTTGCCGTTTATCACGTCTACCGGCATGTCAGGGGGCCTCTGCGGCCTAGTCCCCGGCCAGCTCGCTGTTGTCTGTGTCGTCGAGGGGCGTCAGGTCGCGGCGAACGGCCTTCGTCAGGCGCTTGGCGAACCGCCGCGGCTTCTGGCTGAAGGTGTCCCGAGCCAACTTGCGCGTCTCGGACATCAGGTCCTCGAGCTGGGCGTCGATCGCAGCCTTCAGGTGATCGAGCTCGTCCTCGCCGAGGGCCTGGCCGTAGGTTGCGACGAACTCGCGCACCATGACGAGATCGACGGCGGGACCGAGATTGTCGGTGACGCCTGCAAGCTCGCTCTGGATCGCCGCGAGCCGTGCGCCCGCGTGACCGGCGATGAGCTCGAGCTGGTACGCCAGCTCCTTGCAGCGGCGCCGCCAGGTGTGGAACCACTGCTTGGAATCCTTCGCGGAGCGGCGCGCGCGGCGGGCGTCGGCGTACACCGCCTGGATCCCCTCGACGACGACGTCCCAGCTGAGCTCTGGCGGCAGCGACGCCTCGAGCGCTTCGGCCTGAGCGGCGGCACGCGCGGCGCCCTCACCGAGCAGCTGCTTGATCTCGGCGACCGTGGGCAGCGTCTCCGCGGCGGTATCGAGGATGCGCTTGGCAGCAGCACGGTCCTGCTCGCCGAGTGGAAGCTGACCGAGTGTCTCGGGGGCGACCGCGTGGTCACGGATCGGCGAGAGCGAGCGGCGCGATTCCTGGAGGGCACGGCCGACCGCCTTGCGCTCGCTCTTGGGCAGGGCGCCCGCGATCATCTTGAGAACGGCGCGCGCGCGACGCAGCGCCTTGCGCGAATCATGAACGGCCTTGGCCGAGCTCTCGTCGACCGTCGCGGCGGCGTCCTTCGCGTCCTGCACCGCGCTGTGGAACTCCCGGAGGAGCGCCTTACGAAGGTCGACCGGATCGAAGAGCGCCGAGATCTTCGTGCCGAGCGGACCGAGCTTGTCTTCCTCGTGATAGGGCATCGCATCCGCCTTTCCGTCACCGTTCGTCGTCGTCGTGGTCATCGGCGGAACATACATTGTCGTATCCGGATTGCCGCATCGTCATCGTCGATTCATCCAGATCTGCCGAAGTTGTCACCGAGCCCCGGGCTATCGTTCCCGCGATGGCCAAGCCGATCCTGTTCGAACCTGTCGTGAATTCGTTTCTCGTTCCTTTCGACGGTTCGTTCAAGATCAAGAAGTCGCTGACCGATCCAGGTCAGCACGACGGCAAGGAGGCCAACGCGGCGGCCCTCGCCGTGAGCGTGGAGACGCTCGCGAAGCTCCAAGGCAAGCTCTACGCGAACGACCGCTACAGCGTCCTGTTGATCTTCCAGGCGCTCGATGCGGCGGGCAAGGACGGCACGATTCGCGCGGTGATGTCGGGCGTCAATCCGATCGGCACGCAGGTGTTCGCCTACAAGGCGCCGAACGCCGAAGAGCTCGACCACGACTTCATGTGGCGCGTGCAGCGCAATCTCCCCGAGCGCGGCCGGATCGGCGTGTGGAATCGCAGCCACTACGAGGAGGTACTCGTCGTACGCGTGCATCCCGAGTACCTCGGCCAGCAGAAGTTGCCGCGCGGCACCGACGATTTGCCGGGGCTATGGGAGGAGCGGTTCGACTCGATCAATCAGATCGAGAAGTACTGGGCGCGCAATGGCTGCGTGGTGCTCAAGTTCTTCCTCAACGTGTCGCAGAAGGAGCAGCACAAGCGGTTCCTCGATCGCGTCAGCGATCCCGGCAATCACTGGAAGTTCAGCGCGACGGACATGAAGGAGAGCGAGCACTGGGACGATTACCAAACCGCGTACCAGGACGCGCTGCGTGCGACGAGCAAGCCGTGGGCACCGTGGTACGCGATCCCGGCCGATTCGAAGTCGTTCATGCGGCGTACCGTCGCGGAGATCGTCATCGAGACGGTGTCGCAGCTCGACGTGCCGCCGCCGGTGGTCTCCGACAAGGTTGCCGCCGAGATCGAGGTCGTCAAGAAGCAGCTGGCGAGCGAACAGTAAGGTGTATCGCGACGAGCGCGAGACAAGCGCGTGCTTGCTTGCGTCGGGTGGCGCTGACGATGCAGGTCCCCGCTGCGCCGCTCGATCTATGCGGACGATGACGCTGTACGGCGTGCTGATCGTGAAGATGGAAAGCTTGTGCGGCAAGCACCCACGGCGTGTGGTTGGCCGCGCACGAGCCCGCTCTCGTGCCGATGCGAGCCGCGCTGCCGCCCGGTCAGCGCGACGCGGCGAGCTCGAACAAAGAGTTCCCGGATCTGGTTCCCCGTACGTCGACCGGGTGTGATGCACCGCTCGCTCGTGATGTTTGTCGTGGCAACCACGCTCACCGGATGTGGCGGTCGGTTCTCCATGGGCTCGTCCGCGCAGGCCTGCTTCGACGACGAGGCGCCGAGCGTCGGCCGGCGCGGCATCGACGAGACCTACGGGTTCTTGCGCCGCGAGCGGGACCGCAGCCGGCGGGAACCGTCCACGGTGCTCGGCGCGCAGATCTTCGAGGCGCTGCCGAGTCTGATCCTCGACGCGAGTGATGTCTTGACCGAGCCGAGCTGCGCGCCCGAGCTGGTCGATCAGATCGACGACGTGCTCGAACGCAAGCCGGTCGAGCAGTCACGCCGGCTCGTCGCGCAGGTCCGTGCCGCGGGACGCGTGCATGACACGACGGACGTGATGGAGCGCAAGGCCGCGTTCCTGATGGCGGTGCTCCAGCTGACGGATCGCGAGCTCACCGAGTATCAGCTCGCGCCCGAGGAGCGCGGCTCGCGGCCCGCGAAGTCATTCGTACGGTACCTCGCGCTCGGGTACCTCGCGCGCTCGAGCATGTTCGCGAACGTCCCGGCGGTCGGCTCGTTCCTTCGCGAACGGTTGCGCACCTCGCGTGATGATCGCGAGCTTCTCCTGCTCGCGGTGCATGTCTCGACCATGGCGTCGCCCGCGATCGTGACGAAGTGGATCGATCAGGCGCCGGTGCGGCTCGCCGGCCCGGCCGATCCGATCGCCCTCGAGGTGCTGCTCGTGCAGCTCCGTGCGATCGGGCTGGCGGCGCGCGGGGAGCCGGCGCAGACGTTGCTGCGCAGCATCGTCGATGCGCGCGGCGGCTTTCCGATCACCAGTGGACAGCCGGGCGCCGACCGCGACCTCGTGCGGGTCGCCGCGGCGGCGCTTCACGACAGCGATGGCGAGACGAAGGGCTGGCCGCTCGAGCCTACGCCCGTGCGCGCGCGGTTTGACCCGTGGCGCGACTGGCTCGACGGTGAGCCGGCGGGCGGAACCGTTTCGCCGGAGGCGGTGAAGCGTCGGCTGGCCGATCTCGACGGCGAGCTGGCGCGGATGACGAGCTCTGCGTCGCGATGCGCCGTCCTCGCTCGGCTCGCAGCAGCGGTCCCGCGCGGTGACGCGGACGTCCGGTTCGAACAGCTCGTCGCGCCTGTGTTCGACGGTGCGCGGCTCCGGTTCGGTCGCGAATCGTTGTGTCGGATCAGCGCAGCACTGACGCTCGACGGCGTGGCGCTCGACCGCCGTGCTCGCTTCATGACCCGGTTGCTGGCGCAGACCTCCATCGGGCCGTACGACGGCGCTACTGATGATGGCGGCTTCTCGGTGCTGCCCGACGCAGGTCAGGTCGCGATGCTCGTCGCGCGCCAGGTGGCGTTGCATCCCGAGTGGATCGATCAGAGCGCGGAGCTGCGCAGCGTGGTCGCGGCCGCTGCGCGGCAGCCGCTCGGCGCGAATGCGGGTGCCGACGAGATGCTCGGGGTGCTCCAGCCCGCCTTCGAACGATTGCTCGCGGGTGCGGAGCGCTCCGACGGGATCGCGATCGCCACCGCGTGGATCGCCACGATCCGCGAGACGGTGACTCGCACGGACGTCAATTACATCTATGGCATCGAAGCGGCCGAGGCGCGGATGTTCACCCTCGCCGAGCTCGCGCCGTCGCTCGGGCTCGGGGTGGAAGCCCGCGCCCTGTTCATCGAGATCGCCGCATCGCCAATGCCGTCTCCCGGTCACAAGTACGTGCACCCTGAAGTGGTCCGCGCCGCGCAGATCGCGCGAGTGGCGCTCGACTCGCGACCGTGACCGACGGCGCGTGATAGAGACAGCGCATGCCTCTCGCCCGCGCCCGGCGCTCCCTCGAGCGGTTGCGGGGTATCGCAACGGGCGTCCTCCACCTCGACGCGCCAACGCTGGACCTCGACCCGGCACTCGCGCGTGAGCTGTTTGCATCGCAGCTGTACTGCCGGATCACAGACGTCGAGGCACACGAGCTGCGCGCGCGTAACGAGGGCTACTACACGATCAGCAGCGCAGGGCACGAGGGCAACGTCGCGCTGGGTCACCTGACGATGGCGACCGATCCGGCGCTCCTGCACTATCGCAGCGGCGCGTTCTTCCTCGCGCGTGCGCGGGCGGCGAGCCCAGCTTCGAGCGACGAGGCGCCGCCCGGTGTTCGCGAGCTGTTGCTCTCGCTCTCGGCGTCGGCGGCCGACCCGATCTCCGGTGGACGACACAAGGTGTTCGGCTCGATCCCGTGGGGAATCCCGCCGCAGACCAGCACGATCTCGTCGCACCTGCCAAAGGCAGTCGGCATGGCCGTCGCGATCGACCGCGCGGCGCGACTGCGCAGCCGGCATGGCCTCTCGTTCGGCGGGCCGACGACCGTGGCCACGAAGTCCGACTCGATCGTCGTGTGCTCGTTCGGCGATGCATCGCTCAATCACTCGACCGCGCAAGGAGCGCTCAACGCAGCCGCGTGGGCAGCGTTCCAGCGGATCCCCGTGCCGGTCCTGTTCGTTTGCGAGGACAACGGTATCGGTGTCTCGGTTCGCACACCCGTGGGCTGGGTTGCAGCACGGATGCGCGCGATGCCGGGCATCACCTACGTCGCCGCCGATGGGCGTGACCTGTCCGCCGCGTACGCGTCGACGCATGCCGCGGTGACGACCTGCCGCTCGACGCGGATGCCCGTGTTCCTCCACCTGCGCTGCGAGCGCGTGTGGGGACACGCCGGCAGCGATGTCGACAGCGAGTATCGGTTGCCGCACGAGCTCGCGAGCGCCGAGGCGACCGATCCGGTCCTGCTCACCGCGCAGTCGCTGCTCGATGCGGGCGTGCTCGACGCGTCGGCGCTGCTCGGCACGATCGAGCGCGGGCTCGCGATCGTCCACCAGCTGTCCCGTGAAGCCGTCACGCAGCCGAAGCTCGTGACCCGCGCCGACGTGATGGCGTCGATCGCCGACGATCACCCGGACCGCGTGGCGGTTGAAGCGCATCGCAGCGACTACCCCGCGAGTGACGAGACCGACAAGCCGCGTCCGCTCGGTCACGGCATCCGCGCCGCGCTCGGCGATCTGATGCGCAAGTATCCCGAGATGATCGTGTTCGGCGAGGACGTCGCAGAGAAGGGCGGCGTCTACGGCGTGACCGGCGGGCTGTGGAAGACGTTCGGCGCGGCGCGGGTCTTCAACACGCTGCTCGACGAGCAGACCATCTTTGGCATGGCGATCGGCGCAGGGCAGGTCGGCCTGCTTCCGGTTCCCGAGATCCAGTTCCTCGCCTACCTGCACAATGCCGAGGACCAGCTGCGCGGCGAGGCGGCCACGCTGTCGTTTTTCTCGCGCGCGCAGCTGACGAATCCGATGGTCGTGCGGATCGCAGGCCTTGGCTATCAGAAGGGCTTCGGTGGCCACTTCCACAATGACGACAGCCTCGCCGTCCTGCGCGACATCCCGGGGATCATCGTCGCGGTGCCATCGCGCGCCGACGATGCCGCGGCGATGCTGCGAACCCTGTGCGCCGCGGCTCGGGTCGATGGTCGGGTCTGCGTGTTCGTCGAGCCGATCGCCCTCTATCACACGCGTGATCTCCATCCCGGCGACGGTAAGTGGTCGTTCCCGCTTCCCGCGCGCGGTGTCGCGATCGCGATCGGCGAGGTCGGCGTTTACGCGGATGGCGAGATGATCCAGTCGGGCCCGGGCGATGCCGACCTGGTGATCTTCACCTACGGCAACGGAGTGCCGATGTCGCTGCGCACGGCGGCGCGCCTCGACGGCGTCTCGATCCGGATCATCGACCTGCGCTGGATCGCGCCGCTTCCCGAGGCCGCAATTCGCGCCCACGCCGCGCGCGCGCAGGCGATCCTCGTCGTCGACGAGTGCCGCCGCTCGGGCAACATCTCCGAGGCGATCGCGGCCACGCTCGCGGACGTTCCGTCTCTGCGCGTCAAGCCGTTCGCGCGCGTGACCTCGGCGGACTCGTTCATCCCGCTCGCGGATGCCGCGAACCTCGTGCTTCTCCAGGAACCTGAGATTCTCGCCGCAGCTCGAGCGCTCACGCAGCGATAGTGCCGCGAGTGGCCACCGGCTGCGAAGTCGACGCCGGCCTGCTTGCCGGCCTGACCGTCACGGAGGCGCCCCGACCAGATCGTCAAACGTGTCGGTGAACGGGCGGTCGAACTGGCACTTCATCATTGTCGGCGAATCCGCGATCGCCTTCGCCGCGGCGCCGAGCGCCTCGCTGTGCGGCTCGAGCGCGGTGCGCATGTTCCGCGCGCGTCCGTCGTGGAGCACCTCCGCGATCGCAGCGACCACGTCGGCGTTGGCTTGCTGCAAGATGCGGAGGCGTGCCGTTGCGGCCGGGCAGTCACCACCGACGCTCGCGAACGCCGCGGCGATGTCCTGATAGAGCCTGGTCGAACGCTCCGCGAGGCGTGGGAGATCCTGGTCGAGCCTGACCGTGGGCGCGGCATCGGGAGGAGCGATGGGCAGAGTGGGCTTCGCTGGCTCGATCGGGGCCACCGCCGGTGGGCACGCCACGAGCCCGGCGACGCAGAGCGCGGCCAGGCAGGCCGCTGGCGCACGCTTCATCGGCGGCATCCTCGCACGAGCGGCCCCGAGTGGCGAACCGCTGACAGCCACGGTGATCGGGTCGACAAGATCGTAGCGATCACGAGCTGACCGTCACAACGTCGGCATCGTCTGCAGCGCGTCGCGGACCGCCGGGTCACGCGCGCACGGCGCGTCGACGGTGAAGTCCGAGCCGATCGCAGCCACCCGCTGCGCGCTGACCGCATCGTAAGCGCGCATGTCCGTGGTGAGCTGCTTCGCGATCTCGAGATCTTGTTGCGCCAGCCGCGCACGCTCGAGGCTGACAGTCATCCGCGCGAACACGGCGCGCAGCTCGCTCGCCATCCGCGGACAATCGGTGCGGCGGGTGTGGACGATCGCGGCGACCTCGCTCATCTGCGCATCGAGCTCGGCCGCGAGCGCGCGGGTGTCGACCT
>JAYUYE010000952.1:0-3007 GCA_043752985.1 Myxococcales bacterium | reverse complement strand
GCGCATCCTATCCTCGCGGACACCCGCCGCAACGGTTTTCTCGCTTGGGGGGGCCGAGATTGCGCAGTCCGTGCGACATCGACCCTCGATCGTCGAGCCTTCGAAAGATCACTGGGACCGCCCACATCCTGTCGCCACGACTCACGCCAGGGCTGCGAACCCGCGCGCCAAATTCGGCCATGTCAGGCCAGCGTCGCCACGCGGTCTCCGAACAGGCGCTCGAGCCGGGTCAGGAGATCCTCCGTCGGTGACAGTGCCCAGGCCTCGGGCAGCAGCACCAGGGTCTCGGAGCGCTGCGAGATCTTGAGCCGCAGCACCGCCGTACAGTTTCCGCGCGTGGCGTTCGCCAGGATGGTCTTGAGCTCGGCGACCATGTCGTGGGTCAGCGTGTCGGCGTCGAGGTGGATGTCGACGCGCGAGGTCTTCGACTGGCGCAGCTCGGACAGCGGCGCACAGGTCTCGAGAAACATCTTCCACTCGGGCGCCTCGCTGTTGCCCTCGTTCTTGACGTCGCCCGAGCACAGGATCGGCTCGTCGCTGACGAGCACGTGGCGCACCTTCTCGAACGTCTTCGGGAACGCGATCACCTCGAGCGTGCCCTCGGCATCCTCGAGCATGAAGCGCGCCATCTTGTCGCCCTTCTTCGTGATCATCTCGCGGTACTGGCTGACGATGCCGCCGATCGAGTGCGTGCCGACGTTGCGCAGCCCAGCGAGGAACTCGGCTGTGGTCGCGCTCGCGTAGCGCTGCAGATCGCCGCGGTAGCGATCGAGCGGATGGCCCGAGACGTAGAAGCCGAGCGCCTCCTTCTCGAACGCGAGCAGCTGCTTGTGACTCCACTCCTCGATCTCGGGGTAGGTCTCGCCGAGCTTCGGTGCGTCGCTGCCCTTTGGCGGCTCCGGTGCGAGCAGGCCGAACAGGGACGTCTGGCCACTGCGTCGATCGCGCTGCTCGGAGGCGCCGCGCTCGAGTGCACTGTCGAGGGCCGCGAGGAGCTTCGCGCGGTGATGGCCACCAGGGAGGCTGTCGATCGCGCCGCTCTTGACGAGCTGCTCGAGCACGCGGCGGTTGCACTTCTGGGTATCGACGCGCCGGCACAGATCGAAGAGCGAATCGAACGTCCCGTCGAGCGCGCGCGCCTCGAGGATCGCCTCGACCGCATTCGACCCGACGCCCTTCACCGCGCCCATCCCGAACCGGATGACCTTGCCCTCGCTGGCCCCCGTGGGTTCCGAGCCGGAACTGGAGGCGACGCCGCTACGCGTCGGCGCCGAGCCGGAACTGGAGGCGACGCCGCTACGCGTCGGCGCCGAGATCGAGAAGTCCTGCAGGGATTCGTTGACGTCGGGCCGCTCGACGACGAGGCCCATCGCGCGCGCCTCGGCGATGAACTTCACGATGTTGTCGATGTTGTCCGCATCGCACGACATCAGTCCCGCCATGAACTCGTGCGGGTAGTGCGCCTTGAGATACGCGGTCTGATACGTGATCCAACCGTAGGCGGCCGAGTGCGACCGGTTGAAGCCGTAGCCGGCGAAGAACGCCATCAGGTCGAAGACGTCGCCGGCGATCTTGGCGTCGATCTGCTTGGCCTTCGCTCCGTCGAGGAACGTCTGCTTCTGCTGCTCCATCTCCTCGGGCTTCTTCTTGCCCATCGCGCGACGCAGCAGATCGGCACCGCCGAGTGAGTAGCCGCCCATGATCTGGGCGATCTGCATGACCTGCTCCTGATAGACGATCACGCCGTAGGTGTCGGCGAGCAGCTCTGCGAGCAGCGGGTGCGGGTACTCCACCTTCTTGCGGCCGTGCTTGCGGTCGATGAAGTCGTCGACCATGCCGCCCTCGAGCGGACCTGGGCGATACAGCGCGACCGCCGCGATGATGTCTTCGAGGCAGTCCGGCTTGAGCTTCTTCAGCATCTCGCGGAAGCCGCTCGATTCGAGCTGGAACACGCCGGTCGTGTCCGCGCGGGCGATCATCCTGAACGTGTCGACATCATCCTTGCGGATGAGATCGATCATGAACTCGTCGCCGGGCGGGCGCTGCTGATTGATCAGCTTCACCGCGGTCTGGATCACGGTCAGCGTCTTGAGGCCGAGGAAGTCGAACTTGACGAGGCCGGCCTTCTCGACCTCCTTCATCGCGAACTGCGTGACGATCTCGCCGTTCTGACCGCGGAAGCACGGGACGTACTCCCACAGCGGCTTGTCGGAGATCACGATGCCGGCGGCGTGCATGCCGGCGTTGCGGTTGAGGCCCTCGAGCGAGGCCGCGAGATCGAGCAGCTCGCGATGGAGCGGGCTGTCGTTGTAGAGCTGCTTGAGCTCGGGCGTCTGCTCGATCGCCTCGCGCACTGGCGGCGACTTGCCGGCGACCGGCTCGGGCACGAGCTTCGCGAGCTTGTCGGCCTCGCCGAACGGAATCTCCATCGCACGCGCGATATCGCGGATCACGCCACGTGCCTTGAGCTGATGGAACGTCGCGATCTGACCGACCTGATCCTTGCCGTACTTCTCCTGGACGTACGTGATCACCTCGCCGCGACGGTTCATGCAGAAGTCGACGTCGAAGTCGGGCATCGACACGCGCTCGGGGTTGAGGAACCGCTCGAACAGGAGCTTGAACTCGATCGGATCGATATCCGTGATCCGCAGCGCCCACGCCACCGCCGAACCAGCTCCCGAACCGCGGCCCGGACCGACCGGGATACCGTGCTCCTTCGCCCAGTTGATGAAGTCCCAGACGATCAGGAAGTAGCCCGAGAAGCCCATCTTCTGGATCACCAGGAGCTCGGTCCGGCATCGCTCGCGATACTGATCGACGTCGAACTTGAAGCCGCGCTCCGTCATCTCGCGGAACCGGCGATCGAGGCCGTCCTTCACGAGCTTGCCGATGTAACTATCGAGGGTCTCGTCGGGCGGGACCTTGTAGGTCGGCAGGAAGGTCTCGTCGAGCTTGAGCTTGACGTTGCACATCGCCGCGATCTTCTCGGTGTTCGCGATCGCCT
>JAYUYE010000951.1:0-3008 GCA_043752985.1 Myxococcales bacterium | reverse complement strand
CGCTCGAGGTGAGCTCGGGCCGGCTCGTTGCCCGGATCTCGGCCGAGCCCGCACAGGTCACGCTGCTCGTCGACGGCGCCGAGGTCTGGTCCACGCGCGCCGGTGCCGGCGACGACGGCGATAAGCACACGCCACCGCACGGCTTCGCGGCGATCGGTTCGCGCGCGACCACGATCGAGATGATGTTCGGTGCGTTCCGGTTCACCGAGAAGAAGGACGCCGAGGTCTGGCGTGCGATCGATCAGCTCGGCGAGCTGACGGCCACTGACGACGGCGCGACATTCACCCTGCGCTCCGGGGACAGCGAGGTCGGCACGGGCCGGCTCGTGTTCGTGCCGGGCACGAAGTCCGGACCTGATCCCGATGCCGCGGGGTATCCGCGCCACGTCCGGCTCGAGCTGGTGACGGAGGCGCAGCGGATCTCGCTCGCCACGCCGTGTGACGCCGACGAGCATCTGGTCGGGCTCGGTGGTCAGTCATTCGACGTCGATCATCGCGGCGAGACGGTCCCGCTGTTCGTCCAGGAGGACGGTATCGGCAAGTTCCCCGATCCCGACGAGAACTACTCCGGGCTGTGGTTTCTCACCGGCCGCAAGCACACGACGCACACGCCGATGCCGATGGTCGTGTCGTCGAAGGGCTACGCCGTCGCGGTCCAGACCGACGCGCGCGCCGTGTTCGCGCTGTGCTCCGAGCGCCCCGATGCCTCGCGGTTCGAGGCGTGGGAGGGCACGCTCGATCTCAACGTCTTCCTCGGCGACGGCGGCAGCGCACCCGATGCGCTCGGCCACATGACCGCGTGGGTCGGTCGCCCACAGCGTCCGCCGCTGTCGATCTTTGCGCCGTGGATCGATGCGATCTACGGCTCGGCCAACGTGCGGCGGATCGCGCAGAAGCTGCGCACCATCGGCATCCCCGCTTCGGCGATCTGGACCGAGGACTGGCGCGGCGGCATGGACACCTCGCTCGGCTACGCGCTCGACGAGGACTGGCGTGTCGATCGCGTGGTCTATCCCGACTTCGAGCAGCTCGCGACCGATCTGCACGACATGGGATTCGCGTTCCTCACCTATCACAACTCGTTCATCGACGATAAATCCGACGTCCTGGCCGAGGCGGTTGCGGGCGGCTTCGCGATCAAGGACAGCGAAGGTCTGCCGTACACGTTCACCGGCATCACGTTCGGCGGCTCGAAGCTCCTCGACCTGACGCACCCCGAGGGCGTCGCCTGGGCGAAGCGCGTGATGGGCGAGGCGTACACGCTCGGCTCCGACGGCTGGATGGCGGACTTCGCCGAGTGGCAGCCCACCGATGCGGTGCTGCACTCCGGCGAGGACGCGCTCGCGATCCACAACCGCTACACGGTCGACTGGGCGAAGATGACCTCCGAGATCCTCACGCCGCGCGCTGGTCGCTTCACGCCGATGCACTTCGTCCGCTCCGCGTGGATCGGCTCGCAGCCGCACGTGCAGGTGATCTGGCCCGGTGACCAGCAGACCGATTTCTCCGACGGTGACGGGCTGCCGTCCGTGATCCCGATGGGCATCAATCTCGGTCTCGCCGGCTTCCCGTACTTCGGTAGCGACATCGCCGGCTACATGAGCCAGGGCACGACGCCGACCTCCGAGGAGCTGTTCTACCGGTGGACGTCGTTCGGCGCGTTCAACCCCGTGATGCGCACGCACCACGGCCGCAGTGCGCGCGCGAACTATCAGTGGGAGAACGATGCCGGCGCCACCGCGCAGCTCCGCCGCTGGGCTCGCTTCCACATGCAGCTCGCCGCCTATCTCTGGGGCTCGAGTGGCAGCTTCGATCGCGACGGCCTGCCGCTCGTTCGCATGATCGCGCTCGAGTATCCCGACGAGCCGTGGGCCTGGACCACGGTCGACGAGTACCTCCTGGGTGACCGCATCCTTGTTGCACCGATCCAGGTGAAGGGCGCCGTCTCGCGCCTGATCACGCTGCCCGCCGGCCGCTGGTACCCACTCCTTGCCGGCGCAGCAGTCATGGGCGGGGACAGCACCGCCACCGCCGCGGTCACCGAGATCCCGGTCTACGTCCCCGAAGGCTCGCTCCTCGTGTTGTTCCCCGATGGCGTCGACACACCGCTGCCCGCGCCCGGCCTACCGTCCGCCGTCACGGTCCCCGAGATCGCCGGCAACCGCGAGGTCTGGCTCTACCCGGGCACCGCCGCAAACCCAGCCCACGCGCTGTGGAACGACGAGGACGGCCCGGCCGGCCCCGCACAGTGGATCTGGTCCGCGGGCCCGTCGGGCGCCGGTCTGCCGGCCACGGCGACCTTCAATGGCGCGAACGCACCGATCACCGTCGTGGGCGGCCAGGCCACCGTCACGATCACCGGCGACGGCACCCTCTCGTTCGCGGGCGGCGGCACGCTGACGATCGCGCGCAAGCTCCCCTCCGCCCAGGTCCGCGTTCGCCTGCGTTAGGTCAGGAGAGCGCGCAGTGGGTGGAGCACGATGAAGACTTCGCCGGCCGTGACTTCGGCGGCCGAGGGCGCGGCCGAGAGGACGATCGCCGCCTCGACGACACGGTCGCCACCCTCGTTGAGGTAGACGACGCGCTTGATCGGGCGGCGCTTGGTCGAGACCTCCTGGAGATCCTCGAACAGCGTCGCGTAGACCTCGGGCAGCGCGGAGTCGCGGAGCTCGAGACCCCCCGCGTTGCCGGCGACGCCGAGGAACTCGAGGAAGGCCTGGTTCGCGACGCGCACCTTGCCGGAGGCGTCGCAGCAGGCCATCGGGATCGCGACGGCACCGAAGACCTCGGCGGATGCTTTGAGCCGGTGGTCGAGATCGCGGCGCTCGCGCGTTGCTTCGGGTGCCATCGCGCGGCGGGTGCGGCCGCCTTGATCGACGCCGAGCATGTTCATCAGCGCTCGAAGCTCGTACATGAACGCGGCGACATCCGGGTGGCGCGTCGCGGGATCCTTGGAGGTCGCGCGCGCGATCAGCTCGTCGGCGCGCTCGTCGAGCGGCTCCTCGATC
>JAYUYE010000950.1:0-3008 GCA_043752985.1 Myxococcales bacterium | reverse complement strand
ATCGAGATGCGCATCAACGCCGAGGACCCGGTCAGCTTCGCGCCGTGGCCGGGCAAGATCACCGCGCTGCACCTGCCCGGCGGGCTCGGCGTCCGCGTCGACACGCACATCTATCAGGGCTACGTGGTGCCGCCCAACTACGACTCGATGATCGGCAAGATCATCGTCCACGACCTCGATCGCCCCAGCGCGATCCGGCGGGCCCGGCGCTGCCTCGACGAGATCGTGATCGAGGGGCCGCGCACCAACGTCCCGTTCCTCCGCCGCCTGATGGACTCCCCCGAGTATCGCTCGGGCAACGTCGACACCGGGTTCGTCGCGCGCTTCCTCAGCGCCGCCAAATCTTAGCCCCTCAGAAGATTCCGTCCGGGTCGTAAAGATACCGGGATCATTGAATCGTCAAGCTTGACCAAAATCACGTCGAGCACGTACCCTTGACGCTGTTGCGGCTCGCTCCTTCCCCGGGCCCGCGCGGTACCGGCGCTCGCTGGATCGCGAGGGATTACTAGCGCCATGGCCTTCAACAAAGAGAAGGTGATGGATGCGGCGCGAAAGTTCGTCGAGAAGGGCCAGCTCGACAAGGCGATCAAGGAATACCTGCGCATCGTCCGCGAGGATCCGCAGGACGTCCGGGTCTGGCTGAAGATCGGCGATCTGTACGCCCGCAAGGGCCAGAAGCCCGAGGCGACCGAGACCTACCTCAAGGTCGCGCGCTTCTATCAGGACCAGGGCTTCTTCACCAAGGCCGTCGCGGTCTACAAGCAGATCCTCAAGCTCGACGCCCGCCTGGTCGAGGTCCACCTGAAGCTCGCCGAGCTGTACCGCCAGCTCGGGCTGATGTCGGACGCGATGCAGCACTTCGAGCAGGTCGCCGCGCACTTCCACCGCGAGGGCAAGACCAAGGAGGCGCTGGCGACGGTGCGGCAGCTGGTCGATCTCGATCCGCAGAACGTCGCGACCCGGATCAAGCTCGCCGAGCTGTACTCGAAGGATGGCATCGTCGAGGAGGCGGCCAACGAGTTCCTCGTCGCGTGCGAGCAGCTGCGCCGCCAGGGTCGCCAGGATGACTTCCTCAAGGTTGCCGAGCGCCTGCTCTGGCACAAGCCCGACAATCACTCGCTGAACCGCGAGCTCGCAGGGCTCTACCTTCGCCGCAACGATCCGCGTCGCGCACTGCAGAAGCTCCAGGCGTGCTTCAAGGCTGACCCGCGCGACGTCGAGACGCTCGGCTTGCTCGCGCAGGCGTTCCAGGCGCTCGACCAGAAGGCGAAGACGGTCAGCGTGCTCAAGGAGCTCGCGCGCGTTCACGTCGAGAACAAGCAGAAGGACAAGGCAGGCGAGGTCTTCAAGAAGATCCTCGAGTTCGTCCCGAAGGATCCGGACGCGATCGAGTTCCTCGGACCCGCGGCCGTGACACCGGTTCCTGCCCGCCCGCCGGTTCCGCCCGTGCGGATGCCCACGCCGATCCCGGCGCCGATTCGCCAGGCCACGAACAACGCGAGGTTCGGCCTGACCGGCGACATCCCGGCGATCCCGAGCCTGTCGTCGAACATGACCGGCTCGATGCCGCTCGTCGACGAGCAGAGCCTCTCGGGCGTCGACTTCGCGTTGCCCGAGTACGACGACGCAGACTTCTCCGCGGACATGGAGCCGGCTCCGGATCCGCGCCAGATGTCCGCTGCGGGCGAGCAGCACGCCGAGGAGATCTCGAAGATCCTCGCCGAGACCGATGTCTACGTGAAGTACGGCCTGCACCAGAAGGCCGTCGATCACCTGCGTCGCGTGTTCACGCTCGATCCCGAGAACGTCGAGGCGCACGAGCGACTCAAGGACATCTTCGTGTCGCAGGGCCGCGAGCAGGAGGCCGAGGTCGAGCTCCTCAAGCTCGCCGAGGTGATCGCACCGAGCGATCCGGATCGCGCCGAGGCGTACCTTCAGGAGCTGCTCGCGATCAACGGCACGCACACGGGGGCGTTCGATCTCGCGCGCCGGTTCCGTCTGCGCGTCGCCCGCATGAGCTCGGTGTCCGCGGAGGTCGAGTACGGCCCCGGTGCCGTCGCCGCGGTCGACGCGGACCTCGAGGAGCTCGCGCTCGACGATGGCCCTCGTCATCACGGCGGTCAGCGCCCCATGGGCATCGCGCGCGGTGTCGCGCCGCGCGATCCGATCGACGAGTTCGATCCGCACGAGCTGGTCGGCCGCGTTGCGCATGGCAGCCCGGCGCCGAGCCGGCCACCGCAGCGTCCCGGTGCCCAGAACTTCGACCTCGAGTTCGAGCCCGGCCACTCGCACTCGACGCGGCAGATCTCGCCCGAGCACGCGGAGGCGCTCGCGCGCGCAGAGCCCGACGAGCTCGACGACCCGATCGAGGTCGATGCGCCCAGCGGCTGGAACAACGACGCGGCAGCGTACGCGGTGGATCGCCAGCTCGACGATGGCGAGCTCGGTGACGATATCGATCACGAGGTCGCCGCAGAGCTCGCGAACAGTCAGGTCGGCGGCGAGGATCTTCCGTTCGACCCCGACGAGGCGCGCCGGTTCGACATGGCCGTGCCCGACGTCGAGACCACGAGCGCGGGCTACGATCCCGGAGACGCACTCTCGGTGTCGGGCAGCTACGATCCGTACGGCACCGAGGCCGTGCAGACGCCTCCGTACGATCCGACCGCGGCGCACGTCATCGACCCCGCGGGCTTCGATGATGGTGACGTCGTCGAGCAGCCGCGCGCCGAGAGCCTGGTCGAGGACGATCTCGACGAGGCGGACTTCTACTCGGGCCAGGGCATGTACTCCGAGGCCGTCGACGTGCTGCACGCGCTGCTCGAGCGCTATCCGAATCACCCGCTGATCCTCAACAAGCTGCGCGACGTCGAGATGCTGATGGGCGGCGCCGAGGAGCCGATCGAGGTCGCGCACGACTCGATCGAGCAGGAGATGAACACCGGCGGCACCGACGCGATCGACATTGACGAGATCGAGGAGATGCCGCTCGACGAGCTCGAGGAGAT
>JAYUYE010000949.1:0-7486 GCA_043752985.1 Myxococcales bacterium | reverse complement strand
ACAGCTCGCCCGGGAGCTGGGTGACTGCGGTCGCGGCCGGCAGCGTCGCGATCGCGAACGACACGATGGTCTCTGCGGGCGCCAGCGGAGAGACGGCCGGGCGCAGCGCGGTGGCCGCACCCGCGGCGAGATCGATCGAGTACGCACCCATGACGCCATCGACGGTCAGGAACGCGACACCCGAGCTGACCCCCGCGGCGTCGGTCACGATGTCGAAGCCACCGCTCGCCGTTGCGTCGAGACCGAGGCCGCCGATGCCGTTGGTCGCTCCATCGTTCGGCGGGCTCTGACTGAGGAAGCGATTCGTCACGACGTCGATCGCGAAGAGCGTCGTACGGCACGCGGGCGCGACGTTGTTGTTGTAGGCAACGGCCCCGTAGCCCGTCGACAATCCGTTGATCGCCGTATCGGTCGTCACCGCACCCGAATCGACGTTGATCCGGAGGTTCTGCCCCGTGGCGCTGGTGACCCGCAGGCGATCGACCACCGGGTTGAAGTCGATGCCGAGGTCGGTTCCCGACAGGCCGGTGAACGGGCTCGTGGTATCCGCGGCATCTGCTGCGAGGGTGCTCTTCAGCGTTGCCACGCCGGTCGTCGGGTCCACCGTGTAGAGCTTTCCTGCGTCGGTGAGCGCGTAGAGATTGCCATCGGCCGGCCGGATGTCGATGCCGAGGACCTTTTCGTTCCCGAGCCCGCCGAGATCAACGGCGAAGCTGAAGCGTCCGGGCGCGACGCGGTCGAAGTGCATCAGCCGACCGGCGGAGGTCGCGGCGAAGCTGTCGCCCATGTGATCGTCATCGACGATTGTCGCGGTCACGGAGCTCTCTCCGAGCGAGACCCCCTTCGACGGAGGTCCGAGCTCGATGACGAGACCCTCGGACGTCTCGATGGTCACATCGTCGACGATCGCGACCGTGATGGTCTTGTCTTCCATGTCGCCGTCTCCCCACACCAGGGCTCCAGTCGTTTCGGTGTAGTCGGCGCTGACGAGCGCGGTGCCGTCGCGCGTGGTGTACGAGACCGAGATCGAGCCATCGCTGCCACCGGTTCGCGAGGCGGTGACGACGATGTCGCCGCTCTCGCCGGGCGGCACCGTCGCAGCACCGAGGCTGACCGTCGAGGGTTCTCCACCGTCATCCCCACACGCTCCGAGCGACGCTACGAGCACGCTGACGACGAGGCCACGACTGGTCATCACCGCAGGCTACGACACGCGCTCCGAATCGACCGTTGGATGGAAGTGAGACTGCTGATCAGCTTGGCGTGATCGTGAGCGTCTCTGTGGCAAGCACCACACGATTGCGGCCGGCGCGCTTGGCGGCGTACAGGGCGGTGTCTGCGGAGCGGACGAGGGCCTCGACGTCGGCCCCGTCGTCGGGAAAGGTCGCGACCCCGATCGACACACTGAGCGTTCCCGCACGGGGGGCAGCCTCGGAGAAGTCGTTGCCGAACACACGCTCACGCACACGCTCGGCGACCTTGGCGGCGGTGAACTTCGCCGTGTCGACGAGAATCACCGCGAACTCTTCGCCACCGTAGCGAGCGACGACATCGTTCGCGCGCCGGGTATCGGCCAGCACGCGCGCGAGCTGGCGCAAGACCTCGTCACCCGACGGATGCCCGAACGTGTCGTTGAACTGCTTGAAGTTGTCGACGTCGAGCATCAGCAGCGAGAGTGGGAGGCCGCTCCGCTGGCTGCGCTCGACCTCGAGCGTGAGTCGCTCGTGGAAGTGGCGGTGGTTATACAGGCCGGTGAGCCCGTCGGTGACGGCGAGCTGGGCGAGCCGCGCGTTCGCCTCGGCGAGCTCGTGCGTGCGCTCGTGGATCTTCGCCTCGAGCTCGCGATTCATCTCGAGCAGCGCCTGGTTCTTCGCCGACAGCGACGCGACCAGGTGCTGGTTCTCGTTGACCAGCCGGTACTGCCGCAGCAGGTTCTCCACCGCGAGCAAGAGCGCGGTCTCGTCCCACGGCTTGCTGATGTAGTGGTTGAGGTGAGCGCGGTTGATCGCCTCGATCACGGCGTCGAGGCCGGCCTGTCCGGTCAACAGGATCTTCGTGGTCGCCGGCATCCGGCGATCGACGATCTCGAGGAGCTCGACGCCCTTCATGCCCGGCATGATCTGGTCGGCGATCACGAGCGCTATTTGCTCGCCCTCACGGGTCAGCTCGTCGAACAGCGCCACCGCCTCGTCGCCCGACCGCGCCGTCGCGATCTGGCACTCGTGACCGAACCGCGCACCGAGTTGTGCCCGGAGCACGCGCAGCACGCCCTCTTCGTCGTCGACGCAGACGATCACCTCGCGGCGGTTCACGACGCGACCTCGGACCCGGGGACGATCGGCAACCAGACCTCGAACACGGTGCGGCCCGGCTCGGACTGACAGCGCAGCACGCCCTGATGCTTGTCGACGATCTGGCGTGCGATACCGAGGCCGAGACCGGTGCCCTCACCCTTCGGTTTGGTCGTGAAGAACGGCTCGAAGATCTGGGGCAGCGCTTCTTCGGGTACGCCCGGCCCGTCATCGATCACGCGAACCACCGCCCAGTCCGTGTTGGCCCGGACTTCCACGGAGGTCTCGATCGCGATCGCACCCTTGCCCGCGAGGGCCTGTTGCGCGTTCTGGATCAGATTCGTCCACACCTGGTTGAGCTCGTCTACGTATACCGCGACATGCGGCAGGTCGCCGTAGCGCCGCTCGACGACGATATCACGCAGTGCGTGGTGGAGGAGCGCGAGCGTGGTCTCGAGTCCCTCGTGCAGATCGGCCTCGACGCGCGTCGCCTGTTGATCGAGGTGAGAGTAGCTCTTGAGCGCGCCGACGATCCGCTGGATCTGGCCGATCGCGTGGCGCACCGTGGACGACGTGCGGTGCAGGTAGACGTGGTCGGTGAGTGCCGCGATCATGGCACGAGCCTGCAGGCGGTCGGGTCCGAGCGCCTCGATCAGCCGGCGCGCCTCATCCGGGGACACGCCGAGATCGGCAAGGTCGGCAGCGAGCGCGTGTGGATCGGCGAGCGGAGTGCCGGTCCTCGTCGCGACCTCGAGCGCGGTGACCAGGTCGCGCGCTGCCTTGCGCGCCGCCAGACCGGTGACCAGCGGCCGCTCGGCGAGCTGTGGCGCAATCTTCTCGAGGAAGTCGGTGACCGCCTGGCCGACGGCTGGCACCGACGCGCGGGTCGCCAGCTCGGCGCCGTGGCGGGCGACGCGGTTGATCGCAGCACCGAGTCCGTCGATCGAGCCGCGGATCGCGGCGGTCGGCGAGTTGATCTCGTGCGCGACGCCGGCAACCAGCAAGCCGAGCCCGGCCATCCGCTCCGAGAGAATCAGCTGGGCCTGGGTCTCGCGGAGGTTTGCGAGCGCCTTGCCAAGCTCGGTGTTGATCGCGGTGAGCTCGGCGGTCCGCAGCCGGACCTTCCTCTCGAGCTCCTCGCTCGCCTCGCGGACCTCCTGGTAGAGCAGTGCGTTCTCGACCGCGGCGCCGGCCTGGTCGGCGAACGTGGTCAACAGATTGAAGTCTGCCTCGGAGAACTCGCGCGCATCCTCGGCGCGGCCGACGGCGAGGACACCGACGACCCGGGCCTTGCGATCGAGCGGCAGTGCGACGAGCGGCCCCGGTGCGCCTGCTCGGCGAGCGGACTCGCTGTACGTCGCATCCTCGGACGCGCGGACCAGCCGGATCGGCTGACGCGTCCGCTGGACTTCCTCGGCCAGCGAGCGCAGCGACTCCGCCGCGGCGAGCGCTTCGTCGGTGGCGAGCGCACTCGAGACGTCGGCACGCCGGGCGCGCGCTGCCGAGGCACGCAGCTTCGGGTGCGCTCCACCTTCGACGAGCCACAGCGCGGCGAGCTGGATGTCGAACGTGCGCGCGACGGCATCGACGATCTTGCGCGACACCGAGTCGAGATCGATGACCGAGGATACCGCGCGACCGGCATCGTGAAGCGCGACGATCTCGCGCATGCGAGCGGCGAGGCGTGCCTGGTTGTCCTTGAGCGTCGAGGTCATCTGGTTGAACGCCGTCGCGAGATCCGTGAGCTCGTCGCCGCCCGGGATATCGATCCGGTGCTCGAGATCACCGCGTGACACGGCGATCGCGCCGCGATGCAGGCGAGCGATCGGTGCGCCGAGCCGGCGCGACCAGAACAGCGCGAGGATCAAGGCGAACACGACCGCGATCGCGCCACCAACGACGAGCGACCGGATCGCGAGCCGCTTGGTCGCCGCGAGCGGAGCACGATCGACGGCAACCCCGATCAGGCCGACGGGGTGACGGTCGCGATCCTCGAGCGCGGTGACCGCGATCTTGTACTGCCCCACGACACCGCCTTCCTCCTCGATATCGAGGTCGCGCACGATGCGCTGGCCCGCGAGCGCGGGGGTTCGCGTGGACGCGGCGATCGTCACCGGTTCGGAGCGCCGGCCGAGCCGCGACCGGAAGGTGACTTGAAGCCTGCCCGAGGTGCCGCCGAGGAGGACGTCTGCCGACAGCGCGCCCTTGATCCCGTCGGCGAAGTCGCCGTCGAGCGGTGTCGACAGGACGAGCACCCCCTTGAGCGCGAGGCCGCCGTCGACGATCGGCGAGACGGCGCGAACGATCGTCCGATCGTTGACCGACACGAGCGTCACCGTCCGCGTCCACGACTGCCCGAGCGCGACGATGCCATCCTCCGGGAGCACCTCGGCATCGCGGAACCGATGCTCGGCACCGCCGATCACGCGATCGAACAGCCGCTTGCCATTGGCGTCGAACAGCTGGAGCCGGGTCGACGGGACGTGAACGGCCTCGTGGGCGAGCCACTTCTCGATCGCGGCGAGCTGAAGCTCACCGGCGGGACCCTCGAGCGCCTCGATCAGCTCGGTGCTCTCGGCGAGCTGCACGGTCTCGTCGCTCAGTCGCTCGACCGAGCGCAACACGAGGTTGAGCCCGACGGTGAGCTGCCGATCGGCATCGTCGCGCAGTCCGCCCTCGAGGCTCGACAGGATCACGCCGATCGCGAGCGAGGCGACGATCGCGACCGGGACCAGCGCCGCAAACACCATCGCGACGACCAGCTTGCTGCGCAGCTTGAGCCGCAGCTTCGGCGGCGGCACGGGCATCGCGAGCTTCGGATCCTTGGGCGCGTCGGCCGCGATCCGGCGGAACCGCCGCGAGCGGGTCAACTCGCGGTCCTCGGTCGTCACTTCGCCTCGACGCGGCGGATCAGCGCGTAGACGGGATGGCCGAGCGGCGACAGGATGACGCCGTCGAGCTCGGCCCGCGCGGCGACGACGAACTCCGAGTGCGCGAGCGGGACCCACGGCGCGTCGGCCGCGATCCGATCCTGGACGGCGGCGTACAGCCCCGAGCGGCTCGTCTCGTCGCTCGCCGCCTGCGCATCGTTGAGCAGCGAGTCGACGATCGGGTCCGAGTAGAAGGCGATGTTCTGTGCCGAAGGCGGCTGCGCGTTGGCCGAGTGAAACAGGACGTAGAGGAAGTTGTCGGGATCGCCGCTGTCTCCGATCCAGCCGAACACGGCGAGGTCATGCTTTCCGGATTCGACCGCCTGCTTGTGGGCGGCGTATGGCAGCAGCTCGAGCCGCGTCTTGATCCCGACCTGCGCGAGCGCGCTCTGCAGAAACCGCGCAACGCGCTCGGGCTGCGACAGATAGGGCCGCGGGGTCGACAGCGAGTACAAGTTGTACGTGCGCTCTGGATCGAACGTCTTGTCGGCGATCGCCTCGCCGAGCAGCTTGCGCGCGAGCACCGGATCGTACGAGTAGCGGGTCTTCGGCGCGTGATAGGCCCATTGCGCGGGCGGCAACGGACCGTCGGCGGCGATCGCGCGGCCCTGGTAGGCGAGCTTGACGATCGGCTCCTTGTTGATGGCGTAGCTCACCGCGCGGCGGACCCGGACGTCGTTGAACGGCGGCTCCTGGGTGTTGAATGCGAGGTAGCTGACGTCGTTGCCGGGCGTCGTGTAGAGGACGAGGTCGGGGTGGAGATCGACGAACGGCTGCTCGTCGGGGAGGATCGAGGTCGCGAGATCGACCGATCCGGACTCGAGCTCGACGAGCCGCTGCCGGGCATCCCCGATCACGCGGAACACGATCCGATCGATCGTCGGCTTCGCGCCCCAGTAGCGCTCGAACCGGCGCACGACGACGTGCTCGCCCTTGTTCCACGCCTCGAACTCGAACGGCCCGGTGCCGACCGGGTGCTCCTTGAACTTGTCGCCCCACGCCCGGACCGCGGTCGGCGAGACCAGCGGGTACATCGCGAGATCGCCGAGCAGCGGCGCGTACGGCCGCGCGACATGGATCTCGACGGTGTTGGGACCGAGCGCGACCAGCTTGGTGATGCCCTTGAGGAGGCTGCGCCGGTAGACCGCGTCCTGACCGGAGAGATAGTTCGGATGCTTCGTATCGAGGAGGCGCTCGAACGAGAACACGACCGCGGCCGCGTCGAACGGCGTGCCGTCGTGGAACGTGACCTGGTCGCGGAGGTGAAAGGTCCACCGCTTGCCGTCGGGCGAGACCTGCCAGGAGGTCGCGAGCCCCGGGAGCACGTCGGTCGTTCCCGGCTTCCAGCGGACGAGCCCCTCGAACATCAGGCCGCCGACCTCGATCGACTCGCTATCCGTGACGCGGATCGGGTCGAGCGCCTGGACGTCCGCGGCCTCCGCCACGACGAGCGCTCCTGGATCGCGACGGCGCTGCCGTGCCTCGCGACCTGCATCGCAAGCGACGAGCGCGGCCACCAGGCCGAGTCCGACCAGGCACCTCATCCGGGAAGGACCATACCACCGGGGGTCGATTGACTCTCGCCTTTCGCTGACTTAGCGTTCGCCAAACACCGCGCGGTCCGAGTGAATGTGGGACCGGCGTCACCGTCTGAAGGGGGAACCTCGCTCTATGCGCCTAGGTTTATTTATCGTCTCGGCTATCGCCTCGACCACCATGCTCGCCAGCTGCGATATCGGAAAGCTCACCGTCAACACCACCTCGAAGGTGCTGTTGCGCGCTCAGCCGAGCATGCAGCAAGAAGCCGACTACGAGATGGCGCGCCAGGCGATCCCCGGAGCGCTGAAGACAGTCGAGGGCTTCTGGATTGTCTCGCCGGACAACGAGCGCCTGATCAAGCTCCTCACCGAGGGCTACTGCCAGTACGGCACCGCGTTCGTCGAAGATGATTGGGAGGTCGCGAAGTTCGCGAAGGACCTCGACGCGATCGAGTACCACAACGTCCGATCGACCCACATCTTCACGCGCTGCCTCAACTTCGCGCTCAAGACGCTCGGCTCGCGCTGGCAGAAGGAGCTGTTCGCGGAGACCGACACGGTCAACAAGCTGATCGCCGAGACCGGCCACGGCAAGCGGTTCGCGCTGCTGTTCGCCGGCCTGTCGCTCGGCTCTCTGGTCAACCACAACCTGACGCGCGTCGAGATGATCGCGTACGTGTCGACGGTCGAAGCGATCCTCAACCGCGTTGTCGAGCTCGACACCAAG
>JAYUYE010000948.1:0-7494 GCA_043752985.1 Myxococcales bacterium | reverse complement strand
ACCCCGACGTCGAGGTCACGGTCCTCGATCACCCCGAGCAGCTCGATCGTGTGCAGCAGAACGCAGCCGCCGCGGGTGTGGCGTCACGGCTCAAGACGGTGCCGATCAATCTGCTCGATCACGATCGTGCGTTCCCGAGCGGATTCGACGTCGTGTGGATGAGTCAGTTCCTCGACTGTTTCGGCGAGCCCGACATCGTGCGGCTGCTCGAGCGTGGCCGCGCAGCACTCGCGCCCGGCGGACGGCTGTGCGTGCTGGAGACGTTCTGGGATCGTCAGCCCAATGACGTGGCCGAGCTCTGCGTGCAGGGCACGAGCCTGTACTTCTCGTGCATGGCGAATGGCACGAGCCGCATGTACCACTCGCAGGATTTCCACGAGCTGATTCCGCAGGCGGGGCTGCGGATCAGCGCCGACGAAGAGATCGGCATCACTCACACGATGCTGACCTGCGTCGCTTAGGTCGCGGTGCCGGCGGCGGTCTTCTGCGCCGTGATGAACTCTGCGAGGTGGTTCACCGAGCGGAACGCATCGCGGGTGTCCTGATCCTGGCTGACCTTGACGTCGTACCTGCGAGCGATCGCAGTGGCGAGCTCGAGGGCGTCGATCGAGTCGAGATTGAGCCCGGAGCCGAACAACGCGTCGGAATCGGAGATCGTTGCCGGATCCACGCCTTCGAGCTGGAGCGCGTCGACGATGAGTTGTTTGATCTCTAGATGCAGACTTGACGTGGTCACGGTACGCCTCCGACAGATTGTTGCTCGCTGGTCGACGGAGAGTATCCCAACAGCTCCTGGTAACGCTTCTCGATCGCGCGGGCCCATGCCCTGCTGTCGAGCACACCATCGGCGGGATAGATCGTGTCGAACGGTTCGATGGTCATCACCGCCATCCGATCAGAATACTTCCACATCGGCATCCGCTTCGACAGAGCGGGCGGAGAGCAGCTCATCTTGAGCAGCACGACGGGAACCTTGGCGCGGGCCGCAAGCTCGAACGCGCCGCGATGAAACGGATGCAGGCCGCCGGCCGGAGAGCGCGTGCCCTCCGGGAAGATCAGAACGTCGAAGCCCATGCGCAGGCGCTCCTCGCACTCCTTGAACATGTGGATGCCGACGGGAACGAAGCCGCACATCCGGACGAGGCGCTTGAGCAGCGGATGAGCCGCGTACGCGGGCTGCGCGACCGCCACCACGTGGGTGGACAGCGAGACGATCGAGGTCGTATCGCACAGCGTGGGGTGATTCGCGACGAGCACGACGGGCGTCGTGGCCGGAACACCGCTCGGACGGAGGACCTTGAACGGGGTCGTCCGGTGATAGAGCCGCAGCGTGTGCATCGTGAAGTGAAAGAACCGGAACCCCCAGTGCATCGTCTTGAGCGCGCGCCGGATCTTGAGCGTGCGGTCACCGGGCCACAGCACGACCCACGGCAGCCACAGCCAGCCGACGAGCAGGCAGCCGAGCCAGAACGCGCCGAAGCAGAACACGACCGTTGCAACACGGATCGCCCGGTACACCCAGTACAGCGGCGCGGGGAGCACGGCCTTGTAGGGGTAGAGCGGAACGCTAGGCCCGTGCGAGGACATCACAGCACCGCGCGCCCGGCTTCACTCAGCGCCACGCAGCGCAAGCCGCGCAGCTTGCACTCGGAGAGGAGCGTGGCGAGCGCGGAGAGCGTCGGCAGCCGATCGCTGCCGCCGCCGAGGCCCGTGCCGTCGTGCAAGGTGACGATCGCACCGGGCTCGAGACCCTTCGAGATGCGCGCGACGATCGCGCCCGCCGTCGTCTGCAGCGAGTCGAGCCCGCGCACCGACCAGGTCACGCAGGTCAGCCCGCGGGTGCGGCTCCAGCCCGAGGCAAAGCACGGTGTGCGTAGTCCCTGCGGCGGACGAAACAGCTTCGGCGAGGTCGGCAAGATGCCGGCGACGACCGCGATCGCCTCCTCGATCTCGCGCTGGACGTACGTCGGGCTGCCGAAGTGAAACCGCAGCGTGTGGTGCTGCGTGTGCGTTCCGACGGTGTGTCCCTCGCGATGCATCCGCTGGATCAGCTCGGGATAACGCGCGGCGCGTTCGCCGAGGACGAAGAACGTGGCACGCGCCTGATGCGCGGCGAGGACGTCGAGGATCTGGGGCGTGAAGATGGGGTCGGGACCATCATCGAACGTCAGCGCGACGATCTGGTTGCCAGCGGCGAGCCTGCTGATCACGGGCGCGAAGAACCGACTGCTCGGGTGAACGATCGCGTACGTGAAGAAGCCGACGGTCGCGACCGCGATCAGCGTGACCGTCAGCGCTGCCCAGCCCGCAGGCAGAAGCCACATCGCCGCACCGGCGGCGGAAACCGCCAGCCCTTTGATGGCGAAGGCTTTCAGCATGCGAGCTGCTCAGAGCGACGAGAAGACAAGACTGGTGTTGATGCCGCCGAACGCGAACTTGTTACAGAGCACCCGACGAAGCTTTGCGGTGCGGGCCTCACCCATGACGTAGTCGAGCGGGGCGCAGCCTTCACCGACGACCTCGAGGTTGCGCGTCGGGGCAATCCAGCCATCGCGCATCATCGCGATGACGAACGCGGCCTCGATCGCGCCGCATGCCCCGAGTGTGTGGCCGAAGTGTCCCTTGAGCGAGCTGACGGGCACGCGATCGCCAAACAGTGCGTAGGTTGCCCGGCTCTCGGCGATGTCGCCGATGCTGGTGGCCGTGGCGTGCGCATTGACGTAGTCGATCTCGTCGGGGCCGCAGCCCGCGGACTTGAGCGCCAGCTCCATCGAGCCACGCATGCCGTCCGCCGACGGGTTCGTCACATGCGTGCCGTCACAGTTGGTGCCGTAGCCAACGATCTCGGCGTAGATCTTCTTGCCGAGCTTCTTGGCGCGCTCGTACTCCTCGAGCACCAGCGTGCCGGCGCCTTCGCCGACGACCAGCCCATCTCGCCGCGCGTCGAACGGTCGCGGCGTGAGCTCGGGTGTGGTGTTGAAGTTCTTGCTCGCGGCGTGGAGCATGTCGAACACCGCGGCGTGAGTGAAGTGCAGCTCCTCGGCGCCGCCGCACACCGTCGCATCGGTGACACCGCCACGAATCAGCTCGAATCCGGTGCCGATCGCCTGGCTCGCGCTCACGCAGGCCGCGACCGTGCTGACCACGCGGCCGCGGATCCCGAAGTGGGTCGCGAGGTTGGCCGACGTGGTGTGGCTCATGAACTTGAGATACGTCGTCGCCGTCATCCCGAGGAAGCCGTTCTGCGTGAGCAGCTTGCGGACCCAGTCCTCGTTCGCCTTGGACGATCCGTGCGTGCTGCCGTAGGCGAGGGCAACCGCACCGCTCGTCAGCTCGTCCTCGGTGAGGCGGGCATCGTCGATCGCGATCGTGGTCGCGACCGTGGCCAGCTGCGCGACGCGCCCCATCGTGCGTGCCGCCCTGTGCGGGACTTCGAGCGCCTTGGGAATTGTCACGGGTGCGGCAACGCGCGGCGAGAAGTGCGAGAGCGTGTCCCACTCGGGCATCGTGGTGATGCCGTGCTCGTTGGCCTTCAGGCGCGCCGATGCCTCGGTGAAATCACAGCCAAGCGGGCTGGCAATGCCGATACCCGTCACGACGACCCGTCTCATGATTACCAACTTGGGTACCACAACAAAACGGTCGCGCGGGCCGTGAACTCTACCTAGAGGCCTCCCGAAATCGTCAGGACTTGCCCGGTCATATACGCGGATCTCTCACTCGCAAGATACGACACGAGGTCTGCGACCTCCTGCGCCTTGCCCATGCGCTTCATGGGGATGTGCTTGAGGATCTCGTCGATCGGAGCCCCCGCGACCATCTCGGTGTCGATCAGCCCGGGGGCGACCGCATTGACCGTGATGTTGCGGCTCGCGAGCTCCTGCGCGAGCGCCTTGGTGGCGCCGATCAACCCCGCCTTCGCGGCCGAGTAGTTGACCTGTCCGCGGTTGCCGATGATTCCAGCGACGCTCGAGATGTTGATGATGCGGCCCCACTTGCGACGGACCATCGGCATCACGAGCGGCTGCGTGACGTGAAAGAAACCGTCTAGCGTGGTGTCGACGACGCTGTGCCACGCCTGGCTCGAGAGGCCGGGGAACGGCGCATCCGACGCGACGCCGGCGTTGTTCACCACGATGTGGATCGGCGTCTCGACGAGCAGCTGTTCGATCGCGGCGCGCGACTGCACCTCGTCCTTGACGTCGAACTGCGAGACCCACGCCTTGCCGCCTAGCGCGCGGAGCTCCTCGGCGAGCGCATCGGCCGCCGCGCGCTGGTTCACGCACGTCAGCACCACGTCGAGACCGTCTCCCGCGAGCGTTCGCGCGATCGCGGCGCCGATGCCGCGGCTCGCACCGGAGATCAGCGCGACCTTGCGGGTCACGATGCCTCGCCGGCTGTCGAGAGCTGCGTACCGGCGATCTCCGCGTCGACGACCGAGATCTGGATCGTGACGCACACTACACCCGCACGGCTGACGGTGCCGTTGAAGACGGCGAGCTGATCGCCGCCGATGATCTTCTTGACGACGATCGTCAGCTCGTCACCCACCGAGAAGTGGTCGACCGCGAACGCGATCTCGCGGCAGCCTACGATGAACCCGAGCTTTGGCGGCCCTCCGGTGCGCGACGCGTCGACGCCCGCGGCGATCGCGCACGCCTGGGCGACGAATTCGATCATGGCGCTCGGATGAACCACGCCGTCTTGTACGAACACGCAGTCGGGCTTGATCGTCGCGGTGCAGATCGCGTCGTGATTGGTGACATCGTCGATACGGTCGATCATCAGCATCGGTGGCCGATGCGGCAGGTAGTCGATGATCGGGCCGAAGGAGCCGCTCATCCGAACCGCAGCTCGAGCACGTGGCCCGGTTGAATCACGCCGAGCCGGATCGTCGCTGGCGCGGTGCCCATCGCGGCCTCGGCAGCGCGCGCGAGGACGTCGAGCGTCTGGCCCACCGCGTCGTCGGAGGTCGGCGTGATCACGAGCTGCGCGCTGCGTCCCGTTGGCGGAGAACCGGCAGCGAGCAGGAACGCCGCGGCCACCCCCGCGGACTCGGTCGGGCCCTGGAAGACGGCGGGCACCGGCTCGTCCGCGATGCTGAGCAAGACGGTGCCCCCACCCTCGAGCGCGGTCAGTGCAGCTTCGAGCCAGCCGGCCGCGATCGCGTTCGAGCCCGTGACGGTCGTCGACGGAGCGGTGCTCGCCGTCGCCACCGAGTACAACCCCGAGGGCGTGTTGTGCACGCTGAGCGCGAACCTCGCCGAGCTGACCATCGCATTGGCGCGAAAGTCCGCGATCAGCATGTCGGCGGTCTGGATCTCGCCGTGGCAGGTCGCGAACACGCTCGGCGGCGGGGCCGCTGCGGCGATCTGCAGTGCGCCACACACCTCGATGTGCATCTGGGTCACCAGGCTGGTGAACCGGCGCGCACGGGCGACGAGCAGCGAGAACGTCGGCGGGGTGAGCGGGCGGATCCGACCCGCGACCGCGTCGGCCGCCGATGCGTGGTGTGTCGAGAAGAAGCTCGCTCCGACGATCTGGACGTCGATCGCCGTCATGACGGTCTCGAGACGATCACGCTCGCGTTGCTGCCGCCGAACCCGAACGCGTTGACGATCACGTGTTCGAGGCGAGCCGACGTGCGCTGGTTGATCACCGTGACGCCGAGCTCGTCGGCGTGCGTGGCACGCAGCGTCGCCGGAATCTCCTGGCGGCGCAGCGACTCGATCGCAAGGACGAGCGACGTCAGCCCCGCCGAGCCGAGCGTATGACCGGTCATGCTCTTCGTTGCGGTCAGCGGCATCGCGCGTTCGAACACGCGCGCGACGGCGACGGCTTCCGCCGCATCGTTGAGCTTGGTGCCCGTTCCGTGCGCGCTGACGCAATCGATCTGACCCGGCGCCAGGCCGGCGCGATCGAGCGCTTGCCGCATGCACAGCTGACCACCGAGACCTTCGGGGTGCGGGCTCGTGTGATGAAACGCGTCCGAGGCCGCGCCGGTGCTGGCGAGCCAGGCGATCGCGTGTGGCGTGGACACGTCGGTGGCGCGCTCGATGAGCACGTATGCCGAACCCTCGCCGAGCGTGATGCCGCAGCGGTCGCGCGAGAACGGCTGCGTCGGCGTCGGCGCGAGGAGACCGAGGCTGTGGAATCCGAACACCGTGGTCCGGCACATCGAGTCCGCGCCGCCGACGACGACGGCATCGGCGAGGCCGTGGTCGATCAGCCGGACCGCCGACGCCAGCGCCTTGAAGCTCGACGAGCACGCGGTCGAGACCGCCATCTGCACGCCGCCGATGCCGAGGTAGTGCGCGACCGCGATGCTGGTCGCGTCGATGCCGTGGTCGCTATAGCGAAATTCGTCGCCGTGCATCGGCATCCGCGGATCGGGCACGAGCGCGCGCTCGGTACACTCGAGACCACCCGTCGAGCTCGCGAACACGTACGCGATCCGCTGCGCGCCCCAGCGCTCCACGGCGGCCCGCACCGAAGGCCGCAGCTGGCGGACCGAGGCGAGCGCGACGCCGGCGAGCCGCGTCGGGGTGCAAGCGAGGCGATCCTCCGTGGCGAGGGCTGGCATGAGGCCGAGCGCGGTCGAGAACGGGAACGAGAAGTACTCGCTGGACGGCGAGAAAGCGTCGACGCCGGCGAAGGCGCGCTCGAAGACCGCGCCGTTGTCCGTGCCGAGGCAGTTCGCGAGTGCCGCGCCGGTGATGGCGTGGCGAGCGGTCACGTCCGCCCCGGGTCTGGGAGTGAATCCCGGACCCTCCATCCTGGGCCTGCGGCCTCCGTGCGGTGAGCGTTGCCGTCCCGGCAGACCGCGGCGAGTGCACGCAGCCGGCGCGACGAGACCGGACCCGCGTACGGGTTTGCGGGATCCCACGCGTAGCCGGCGAGCACCGAGCAGATCATCCGGTGAACGACCGGCTCCTTGTTCTGATAGAAGATCACGTCCTGCAGTGTGCCGTCGTACCAGCCGCTGACGAACGTGCGGAACGTCTCGATACCGAACAGTAGCGGCTCCGCAAACTCGGTCTGCCAGTTGACGGTCTCGCCCTTGAACGTTCGATCGAGGAGCCCGGCCGCGAGCTTGGCCGAGTGGAGCGCAATCGTCACACCCGACGAGAACACCGGATCGAGGAACTCGGCGGCGTTGCCGAGCAGCGCAAAGCCCGGTCCATGCAGGGTCTTGACGTTCGCTGCGTAGCCGATGATCTCGCCGACCGGCCGCACGGTCTTCGCGTCCTTGAGTAGCGCGCGCAGCTTCGGCTCATCGGAGATCATGCCCCAGTACTTCTCTTCGTCGGTACCGGTGTAGCGGTTGAACTGCTCGCGGGTGGCGACCACGCCGAGCGAGCTCGTGCCGTCGGGAAACGGGATCAGCCACGACCAGATGTCGCGCTCGCGGGGATTGATCCCGATCCGGATCTTCTGCCGATCGAACTCACCAGCGACAATGCCGTCCTTGACGTGGCAGAACCGAGCCGCGCG
>JAYUYE010000947.1:0-3015 GCA_043752985.1 Myxococcales bacterium | reverse complement strand
GCCGCGGCCGAGGCCAAGGCCAAGGGACAGAAGGGCACGTGGCTGATCACGAACACGCGCTCGAGCGCCGAGCCGTTCCTGACCTACTCGACCCGCCGCGACCTGCGCGAGAAGGTCTGGAAGATGTGGGTCGGCCGCGGCGACAACGCCGGGAAGCACGACAACAAGCCGGTGATCACGGAGATCCTCACGCTGCGCGCCGAGCGCGCGAAGCTGCTCGGATTTCCGACGCACGCGCACTGGATCGTCGACGACAACATGGCGAAGACGCCGGACGCTGCAATGGCGCTGATGCTCAAGGTCTGGAAGGCCGCGAGCGCGCGCGTCCGCGAAGAAGTCGCCGATATGCAGAAGATCGCGACCGCGGACAAGGTTCCGAAGATCGAGGCATGGGACTACCGGTTCTACGCGGAGAAGGTCCGCAAGGAGAAGTACGACCTCGACCAGAACGAGGTGAAGCCGTACCTCCAGGCCGACAAGCTGCGCGACGCGATGTTCTGGTGCGCGAAGCAGCTCTACGACCTGACCTTCACACCGATCAAGGGCGTCGCGGTCTATCACCCCGAGGTCAAGGTCTGGGAGGTCACGCGCGCGAAGAAGCGCGTCGGCCTCTGGTACTTCGATCCGTACGCACGCGACGGTAAGCGCTCGGGCGCGTGGATGAGCGAGTACCGCACGCAGGAGGCGTTCAAGACGCCAGCGACGCCGATCGTGTCGAACAACTCGAACTTCGTGAAGGGCAAGAAGGGCGAGCCCGTGCTGATCTCGTGGGACGACGCCACGACGATGTTCCACGAGTTCGGCCACGCGCTGCACGGCTTGCTCTCGAACGTTCGGTTCCCCACGCTCGCGGGCACCAACACGCTGCGCGACTTCGTCGAGTTCCCGAGCCAGCTCAACGAGCACTGGCTCGCGACGCCGGAGGTCCTCAACAAGTTCGCGCTGCACTACAAGACGAAGAAGCCGCTGCCGAAAGACCTCGTCGAGAAGATCGAGAAGGCGAAGAACTTTAACCAGGGATTCAAGACAGCCGAGTACCTGATGTCGGCGATCTACGACCTCAAGATCCACACCGCGGCCGCAGGCAAGCCGATCGATGCGGGTGCGTTCGAGAAGGCCACGATGAAGGAGATCGGCGCGCCGACCGAGATCGTGATGCGCCATCGCCCCACGCAGTTCGGCCACATCTTCTCCGGCGATGGCTATTCTGCCGGCTACTACAGCTACATCTGGGCCGACACGCTAACCGCCGATGCAGCCGAGGCATTCGACGAAGCGAAGAGCTTCTACGACAAGCCCACGGCGAAGAAGCTGCACGACACGATCTTCAGCATTGGCAACTCGGTGCCGCCGGACGAGGCGTTCCGCAACTTCCGCGGCCGCGACGTCGACACGAACGCGATCATGCGAAGCCGCGGCTTCCCGGTCGTGAAGTGAGCTGACAAGCGAGCCCCGATTCCCTGCTACCATGGGGTATGGTGGGGAGAAGGTCTGTCGCTCGGTGGCTGTGGACGCTGGCGGGAGCCGCGACCATGGGCGGCTGTGGTCGCCTCGGCTTCGACGAGGATGCAGTCGCGATCGTCGCTCCTCTCTTCGAGCTGGTCACCGAATGTGGCGTCGCCCCTTCATCCGCTGACGTCGAGATCGTGAACGACGGCACGACCACGCTCGTGATCGAGCAGGTCACTGCGACCGGCGGGTTCACCGTGAGCACGCTGCTGCCGCTCGTGATCCAGCCGGGTGCGACCGGATCACTCGGAGTTGCTCCGCCAGCGGCCGTGATCGGAACCGACCTCCCGAACACCGTGAAGACCGGTGTCCTCACGATCGTGACGAACGAGGAGGCTGCACCCGAGCATTCGATCGACCTGTCCGCACGGGTCTTCGGTGCGCAGATCGCGATCGTCGACGGCCTCGGCGCTCCGGTCAGCCTGAGGTTCACGTCGAACAACGCGTGCCCGTCCGGTACATTGCTCTACGCCATGAACACCGGCAACCGGGCCGCATCCCTCACGCAGATGCCAGCGTCGCGGCTGTTCGCGACGTCCGCGTTCACGGGTCCGATCGACGCCGGCACGTCCGGCGTGTTCTCCGTGCGCGCTCTCACGACGGGCCCGTGTTCGGGCATCGATACGATCTCGTACACGGTGACCGGTTCGGCGTGCTCGAGCACACCGGCCGTGTTCGACGCGAGCTTCACGATCACCGGCCTCATCAGCTGCAGCTGCAGCTGATGACTGCGCGCTGCCTCGTCCTGGTCCCGTACGCGACGCACATCGAGCCGAGCTGCGAGCGCGGCCTGCGCGAGCTCGAGCGGATCGGGTTTGCGGTCCGCCGCTATCCGTCGTCGGCGGCCGTCGACCGCACGCGCTGCGAGGCAGCCACGGCAGCGCTGAGCGAAGGCTTCGACGAGCTGATGTGGATCGATTCGGACATCTCGTTCGAGGCCGCGGATGTCGAGCGCCTCCGTGCCCACGACCTGCCGATCGCAGCCGGCATCTACGCGAAGAAAGGGATGCAGGCGCTCGCGGTCCATCCAGAGCCGGGAACGCGCGAGCTTCGGCTCGGCGAAGGTGGCGGCTCGTGCGCGGTGCGCTACGTCGGCGCAGGATTCCTCTATACGCAACGCCGCGTCTACGACGACATCCAGCGCACGTTCTCGTTGCCGCTGTGCAACGCGCAGTTTGGCGCCCCCGCGATTCCATACTTCCTTCCGATGGTGATCGCCCACGCCGACCATCCCGGCGGCTACTGGTACCTCGGCGAAGACTACGCCTTCTGCGAGCGCGCGCGCCAAGCGGGGTTTGCCGTGATGGCGGACACCACGATCCGGCTCGGTCATGTGGGCCGCTACACGTACGGCTGGGAGGATGCGGGCCAGGTGATCCCACGCGTCACCGGCGTCAAGTTCGAGCTCTAGTACTACTCGATCACATCCGCGAGTGACCGCGCGGTAGTTGGTCAGAGGTGACCGGTCGGCCGCACATCGGGCAGCTCGGCAGCCTACAGAGCAGC
>JAYUYE010000946.1:0-3017 GCA_043752985.1 Myxococcales bacterium | reverse complement strand
GCATGGCCACCGTGCCCGGCACGTTGATCCGTCGCGACCGCTCGTTCGCGTTCATCCCGGATCGGCCGTGGACCGCGGGCACGCGCTACCGGTTCTCGTTGATCTCCGGCGGTGATGACAGCTGCAACGCGGGCGAGCTGTGCGGCCTCGCGGGCGCGGCCAGCTTCGATCCGCTCGGCGGTCTGCAAGACGGTGATGGCGGCGGTCCGAACCTCGCCGTCGACTTCACGGGGGCGCCGGCGACCACCGAGACGTTCCTGCTCGCGTATGCCGGCCCGGTCGCGGACGTCAACGGCTCGGGCTTCCTCGAGAGCGGCGAGGTCGTTCGCATGGAGAACCGCGCCGCGCTGCGGATCGCCGGCACGAGCGGCGCCGTCAGCAGCGCGAGCTTCAACGGAACCGACTGCGTTCCGGGTACGCCGCAGAAGGAAGCGTGCATGTTCATCGCCGGCGCACTGCCGGTGTCGATGGGCGAGGTCACCACGGACTGCCCGCTGCCGGGTGGCGCGAGCGCGGCGAGCTGCTTGCCGGTCACGCTGTCGCCGCAGGCGATGCTCGGCACCTCGGTCTCGATGTCGGCGAGGGTGGGCATCAGCATCGACACCGATACCGGCGGCTCGGTGCTGCGCGTGCGCGAGCCGACAGGTGGTGGCCCGGTCACCGGATACATCTATGACGACGCGGGAACGCCGACGATGATCGTCGGGCTCGACCTCTACATGGATGCGCCTGACATGAGCGTCCCGCTCTCGAATCACGATCTGCACAGCAAGAAGATGACGACCGTGCTGCGCGGACCGGTGACGTTTCTTCCCGATGGCCGGATCCAGATCGCGGTGCAGAACCTCGCCGATATCGCGGTCTCCGTCGCGATCGACGCGCCGCTCGGGATCAGCGGCAGCGTGAACATGATCGTGCCGGCGGGTGAGATGAAGCTGCAGCTCGTCTCGCCGAGCGCGCGCGGAGTGATCCAGTGAACCGGCTCGCCGTGCTCGCACTCGTGATCGCACTGCCCGCGATCGCAGATGCGGATCGCAAGAAGAGAGGCCGTGCGAAGAAGCCGGTGCCCGCGCAGGCCCCCGAGCCCGAGCCCGCGCCCGAGATCGAGTTCGAGCCCATGCCGGGGCCCGAGCCGACTCCGACCGTCGCGCAGCCCGAGCGCGACACCGAGGTGGCGACGCAGGAGGTCGTGCGCGTCGCGCCGGCTCGCCCGAAGCGCAAGTCGTTCTACGTCCGCGCCGGCATCGTCCACATCGCGCCACAGTCGACTTCGCGCGAGATGGAGCTCTCCGACATCGATGGTGCCGCGAGCCTCGCCGTGCAGAACGGCCCGATCGCTGGGTCCGGTGCCGAGGTCAGCTCGGCGACGGTGCCGGGAATCATTCTCGGCTACGTGCTGCCGTGGGGCGGCGGCAAGCTCGCGCTCGAGACGGTGCTTGGCGTGCCGTTCACCGTGAAGTTTCGCGCGACCGGCACGCTCGCGAACGAGTCGCTCGCACCGACCGCGCTCGGCATCCCGACCGGCGTGATGCCGCTCGGACCCGAGCTCGGCGAGGCCAAGGCCGCACCGCCGATGCTGACGCTCGTGTACTCGTTCGCGGAGCGCGGCCCGGTGCGGCCGTACGTCGGCGCGGGCCTCGCGGTCCTGTTTGCGTACGACGCCAAGGTCACCAATCCCACGCTGATCGAGGTCGGCCAGCCCGAGTTCGAGGTCAAGCCCGCACCGGGTCTCGTGTTCCAGGCCGGCCTCGAGGCGAAGCTGTTCAAGGGCATCTACGCGCGGCTCGATGTGAAGTTCATCGCGCTGATGCTCGCGCGCGCCGAGGTTCATCACATCGAGGTCCGGACGCCCGAGCTGCCGCTGTTCGACACGGTCGAGGTCGGCACCGCGAAGATGAGCGTGTGGATCAACCCGCTGGTCGTGCAGGCGGGCCTCGGCCTCGACTTCTGATTGCCGTCGCTTGCCGTCACCTTGAAATCATTGATCGCGCTCGCCCTCCTCACGCTCGACGCCGACCCTGCTCGTCGCGGATGCGCCGCGGCCCCGGTTTGTACTGGAGCTGAGCGCCGCTGCGCCGTGGTCACGGCATCTTGACGATGAGCAGCCACTTGAACCGCGCGGTCGCGCCCAGGCTGCGCAGCCCCACCGTCGGATTCGAGACCACCGTCGTCGAGGACCCGCTCACCGTCACGCCTCCGAGGTCGACGCACGCGTAGGTGCTGTCCGTCTTGGTCGCGACGAGGGTGTACGGCGCGCCGTCGACCCAGGCGAGCGCGCGCATGTTGATCGTGATCTCCGGTAGCAGATCATAGAGCGAGAGGAACCGACTCCCAGGCGCCGCCTGGAACAGCGAGCACTGGATCCCGCCGCCACCGAACATGCTCGCATGTGGCAGGACGACGCCAGCACTCGACGGGGAGCCGAACATCTGGACGGGGACCACGGACGTCATTGCCATCATCCGCGACGACGCGGGGATGTTCGTGCGGACGTTCGAGATCGCGCCGGTGTTGGAGGTCACGCGCAGCTCGTCGTTGCCGATCGACCAGCTGCCGCTCGTCATCGTCCACCCGAGGGGCAGTGCCTGCCCGAATGGCTCGAACACCACCAGCGTGTCGCCCACCATGGCCGGGCGCGGATCGCAGTCATCGCCGATGCCATCGCCGTCGGCGTCGTTGTTGTTCGCCGAGATCGGGCACGGATCGCAGACATCACCGACGGTGTCAGTGTCCTCGTCGTGCTGGCTCGGATTCGCGACCGCCGGGCAGTTGTCGACGGTACCGAAGATGCCATCACCGTCGAGATCCGTCTGCGCGGCGTCCGGTGCGTCGAGCTCGGCATCGTTCGCGGCGTCGATCGCGGTGCCCGGAAGGAGGCAGTGGAACTCCGTGCCATCGAGCTGACAGGTCTGACTGGAGGGACAGTTGCCGATCGCCGGGTCACACGGCGCGCCGGGAGCGACGCTCGGGCCGTAGCAACCCACGAGCAACGCAAGCGTCCACGTCGCCCTCACCCG
>JAYUYE010000945.1:0-3017 GCA_043752985.1 Myxococcales bacterium | reverse complement strand
GCTCGAGACCTGGAGGAAGCCGCGGACCCACGAGTCGGGAAGATCGATCTTCACCTCGCGGTACGACTCCTCGCCGGTCGTCTTCACGTCGAAGCCGGTGCGGTCGACTCCGAAGGTCGTGGTCTTGTAGCTGCGGATCTTCTGGAACTCGCCGTACAGCTTGTCGCTGTAGTCGATGTTCGTGGTGCCGTTCGCGCGGTCGCCGAGCTCCTCGAACACCTCGTACGACGCGGCAAGCCGCCCGTAGGTCGACTCGTCCTTCGAGAAGCACTCGAAGAAGATCTGGTCCGGGTGGACCGTGATCACCGGATCGAGCTTGAACCACAGCTCCTTGTCGCGGTCGTAGAGGTACTTGAAGTACTTCGCGCGCTGGTCGTAGAACGCGCGGCGGCGGCCGGCCGAACGTGCATCGAGCTCCGAGAGCTCGCCCTGCAGCGCCGCGATCTCGGCGGAGATCTTCTGCTGGTCGCGCGTCACCGACGCGAGGTCGAGGTAGCTCTGGCGCTCGCGCCACGCGAGGTAGTCGGTGCGGTCCTTCGGTGTGAATCGCAGGTCCGACGTCACCACGTCGTGCAGCGCACTGATCGCCTCACGGAACTCGACCTGCTGCGAGATTCGACCGCGGAAGTATGTCGGCGGGCGCAGCGCGTCGGGAACGAACGACATCGCGGTCACGCCATCGCCTTGGCGGACGTCCGAGCTGCCAGCATAGCGGTGCTCGAACAGCATCAGCGCTCTCTTCCATGGGGCGGCGGCGGCACGATCGTGATCGGCAGCGTGACCGCGGGGAACGTCGTCGCGACATCGACCATCGTCGAGATCAGCGGATGCTTCTGCGTGATCGCGATCGTGACCGACTGGCGATCGAGGATCGGCGCGATCACGGTGGCGGCCTCGACCGAGACCGCGGCCTCACGGCGGAGCAGGGCGATCACGCGCTCCTTGGCGACTCGACCGCGATTGACCTGAGAGAGCACGGTGATCAGATACGGCGCGAGCACGCGGATTCGCGCGAGGGCCCCCGCGGGATCCGGAGCAAGCCCGTCTCCCTCCATCCTGGGCGCCACGTGGTGCTCGAGCATCCCCGACACGAGGAGCTGGATGTTCGCCGACGGATGCTCCGCGAGCTTCACGAGGTAGGTCCCGGCATCCGCGGCCTGGAACTGCTCGTGGAGCAGCTGCTTGCCGAAGGCCTGGACCTCCGGACGGATGCTGTCGCAGATCGCGATGATGGTCTCCGCGTTGACGGTCTTCAGCACCTCGCGCACGAACGCGAAGGCGAACGCACGCGTGTCCGCCCAGGCGGAGTCGACGAGCCGTGCGACGGCGACCGGCGCGAGCTGGAACCGATGAACCGCCGCGGCAGCGAGTGCCCAGGCACCACGCCGGATCGCGAGGATCTCGTGGCTCGCGAGCCGACCGATCTCGTCGATCCCGAGGTCATCTGGACCGAGCTGCGACAGCAGCAAGCCGCCCGCTTCCCGCGCATGTGGCGACAGCGCGCCGATCAGCTTGAGGATCTTGGCGGGCTCGACGGTCGGGAGCACGTGCGCGAGCTCCGCGCGCAGCAGCGACACGATGTGCGCCGGAGCTCCGTCCGGCTGCGGGATCAGTAGTGACTCGACGAGCCGCGCCGCGATCACGCGGCCGATGTCGGGATAGCGCTGTGCGACCTCACCGAGCAGCGTGCGCGTGCCCTCGCGCAGCTCGGCGTTCGCGGAGGTCGCGAACAGCACGAGCGCCTCGGGGTCATCCTTGATCAGATCCGCCGGCGTGAGCGCGAGCAGGCGACCACCGAGCAGACGCACCGATGCGTGCGGCGATGCGAGCAACATCTCGAGCAGCTCGCCGGGCAACGCATCGCGCTTCGCGTGGCGCAGCATCAGCTCACCCGCGAGCTCCCCGAGAGCGGGCAGGGGATGGCGAATCAGATCGCGCAGCACCTGCGTCCCGATCTCCTTGAGCGGCGCCTCGAGCACGCGCAGCAGCAGGCCCGCTGCGGCCGCCGCGCGCTCGTTATTCTCCGGCGCGTCGCGAAACCCGAGCAGGATCGACAGCGAGCGGATCGCCACGCTCTTCGCGACATCATCGGGGAGTGCGCGTCCCAGCAACAGCGTCAGCGCCGATTCGCGGATTGCGGCGGTCTTGCCGGTCACGAGCAACGCGAGCAGCTCGGGATCCTTCAGCGCATCGGCGACGTGCGCCACGATCCACCGGATGACCCAGGTATGCGCATCATCGAGGTCGCTGGCGAGTGCACCGCGCGCGAGTGCGATCGACATCGGCCGGTCGCGCACCATCTCGAATGCGAACTGCTGGGCGATCGATTGGCCGGTTGCGAGTACCGCGGCCAGCGCATCGTCGGGCAGCGCGTCGACGAACGGGCGATTCGCGCGCAGCGCCTTCGTCGCGAGCTCGAGCACCGGCAGCGCACGCGCCGCACCGAGCAGCCGCCACAACGCCTCGGGGGCTGCGTCCCACAGGTGCGGATAGCGCTCCTCGCGAACCGGCGGTGCTGGATCGCCGGGGCGATAGCGACCCTTGCACTTCCACGTCGCGCGGTAGTGATGCGCGCGCTCGTAGCGCGGGCTCTTCCCGTAGAGGATGTCGTTGAGCGCGTGGTAGCGCGCGAAGCGGTCGTACCAGTGGTCCCACGCCTGCTTCGGCGGCTCGCCGTCGTCATCGGTGTATGCGAGGAGGACGGCGCTCGCCATCGTGACGTAGTCGGCGGACCGTGCGCGCGCGAGCCGGCGCAGGACACGCGCGACGCGCCGGCGGAAGTAGCCACGCGTACCGGGGCTCATCGGGATCCGGCTGTGCGGACTCGTCGGCGAGTACCCGGCGCGGGTGGTCACCGCATCGATCCGGCGCGCGATCAGAACGTAGAGCTCGCCATCGCGGCGGAGCTCCGCCATGCGGAACAGCGTGCGAATGACCGCGATCTCGGCATTCGACAACCGCGCGACGCGCGCTAACGCGAGCACCGCGGGTCGGGTGACCGCGTCGTTGATCAGGTA
>JAYUYE010000944.1:0-7502 GCA_043752985.1 Myxococcales bacterium | reverse complement strand
CTCCGCCGCGGTCATGTTGCTCGGGCGAACGATGATCATGTAGTGGTTGCGCGCCACGAGGTTCTCGAGCGGAATCTCGCGGACGCCGCTGCCGATCGACTCGATCACCGTGCCGCGCTTCGCGTCGTAGATCGACGCGTGCGAGAGGTCCTCGCCCGGCGCGATCTTCGCGATCGCATCGGCCACCGCATAGTACGAGCGGGTCAGGATCCAGTCGCCATCGCGCGCGACCGTCTTGATCTCGTGCGCCCACATCGCGGTCACGGCGGTGTCGACGACCGGGTTCTCGGGGCGAGAGACGAGCATCGACTTGGGCTCCGCACAGCCGGTCAACGAACCGGCAACGACGAGCAGCAGGCAGGCAATCCGTTTCATGCCCCACACCTTGTGCGCGGTTCGTGCCAGTGGTCCGACCACTGAGATCCGGGTACTTGGGAGTGTCAGGCGTCGAGCTTTGCTCAGGTTTCACCGCCAGGCTTCGAACAAACCCTCGCAAGTCCTCGTCTACTCGTGCGAAAAGAGCGCCGCCGATGAGCCGACTTCTCGCCATTTCCCTGCTGCTCGCGCTCGCCTCGCGGGCCCATGCCGACGACCTCGGGACCGACTTTGGACCGCAGGCAAAGGCGCTGTTCCGCGTCGGGGCATGCGGCGGCGATGATCCCGTGCCGGACCGGTTGCCCGCGAAGACGATCGACTCGCACTGCAAGTCGATGACGAACCTCTACGCGTCGTACCGGCGCGCATGGGCCGACAAGGCCGGCGCGTTCATCACGAACCTCCGCCCCGCGGCCGCGCCGCGCACCGTGGTCTATCCGTTCGGTGGCGGAGATCTGACGTCGGCGCTCGTGGTGTTCCCCGATGCGCTCGAGATCACGACGCTGTCCCTCGAGGCACCCGGCGACGTCCGCGCGATCGATACGATCAAGGCGGCGCAGCTGTCGACCGACCTCGGCACGATCGCCAAGGACATCCGCCGCCTCTACCGTTCGGCGCACTCGACCACGAAGAGCCTGCAGGCTGCGGCGTACTCCGAGCTGCCCGGTTCGTTGATGTTCGCGCTTGCCGGCCTCGCGGTGTTCGACTTCGAGCCGGTGTCGCTGCGCTACTTCGACATCAACACCGACGGCTCGCTGGCGTACCTCTCCAACGACGAGCTCGATCGTCGCGTCGCCGCGGTCAAGAGCACGCAGAAGACGAAGAAGCGGTTCGACGCTCGCAAGCACTACTGGCTCGAGATGGAGTCGGTGTTCGCCAACGTCGAGATCCGGTACCGCAAGCGCGGCGATGCCAAGGCTCCGCTCCGCACCTACCGCCACATCCTCGCGAACCTCGACGACGCGCACATGACCGCCGACGACCGTGTGCTCGATCACCTCCGCGCCAAGGGCAAGGTCAGCGTGATGACAAAGGCCGCGAGCTTCCTCTTGTGGTTCACCGACTTCTCGCAGGTCCGCGACTATCTGCTCAAGAACATGACGTGGATGATCTCCGACGCATCTGGCATCCCGCCGAGCTACGCGAACGCTGCAGGCTTCGAGCAGGTCACCTACGGCGTGTTCACCGGCCCGTACTTCATCCAGGACCGCGACAACACCCGCGCGCAGTTCATCAAGCTATGGAAGAAGCAGCCGCAGCGTCCGCTGCCGTTCCGGTTTGGCTATCCCGACGAGAACGGTCAAAATCACCTTCTCGTGACGCAGCCGCGGAGCACGCCCCCTGCCAGGCCCTGACCCGATCGCACGGTTCGAGACCGCGCACGGCGTCTGTACGATCGTCGAGCTCGCGGATTCCGACGTCGATGATGCCCTTGCCGCGCTGCCGGGTCCCGAGCAAGCGCTCGCCTCGCAGCTGTCGAGCGTTCGCCGTCGCGAGCTGATCTCGGGCCGCAGCGCACTCCATGCGGCACTGCGCGAGCTCGCGCCGGATCTCTCCGACGCCGCGATCCTCGCCGACGATCGCGGCGCTCCGATCCTCCCCGAGGGCTGGGTCGGCTCGATCAGTCACAAGGGCAACCGGGCCGCCGCGCTGATCGCGCCGGCCGGCGTGGCCCGCGTCGGTATCGATCTCGAGCGCGCTGCACCGTCCCGCCAGGACATCGCGCGCTGGATCTTGACCGCGCGCGAACAGCAGATCCTCGTCGATCGCGGCATCGAGCGCGGCCTCGCCGCCACGCTACGGTTCTCGATCAAGGAAGCGATCTACAAGGCCGTCGA
Organism: Myxococcales bacterium; assembly: GCA_043752985.1. Lineage (GTDB taxonomy): Bacteria > Myxococcota_A > Polyangia > Haliangiales > Haliangiaceae > JABFXX01. The sequence continues at coordinate 5,289 of JAYUYE010000944.1, read as the reverse complement.
TCCGTTCGTGCGTCGCTACGTCGCATTCACGGAGGTCGAGCTCGACGTCGTCGACGACGGCATCGCGCACGTGACCTCGGAGCTGCCGCTCGCGATCGAAACGACGTGGCGCGAGGTCGGCGGCTTCTGGCTGGCGACGGCGTCGGCCGTGCGCCGCTAGCGGCGCGCTCGCGGGACGTCGCGATCGAGGACGGTCTTGCGCTCGTCGCGGGCGGCCGCGCGGATCGATTCGTCGGCCACTGCGCGCACGTGCTCGGAGAGCATGTCGGCGACCGAGTCCGAGCAGCTCATGCCCGAGCGATCCTTGATGTACTTCTTGAGCTTCGACACGACGATCAGGATGTCCTTGTCGTAGGTGCTCGACAGGGCGGGGCCGCCCGAGGAGCCGCCGCTCGACGACGACTCGGAGCTGGTGGGTCCCGAGTCACCGATGACGCGACGAATAGGCGTGCTCGTGCTGACCTGCGCGGTCGAGTTCGACGGTGACGCGCGGTAGGCGACGGGCGTCGGTGACGCACCGGTGACGGAGCGCATCGGGACTGCGCCCGGCGGCGGACGATCCGGCGTCTGTGGCAGCGGCTTCACGGGCTCGGCGTTCGCTTGCGTGACGGCCCACTCGTCCTTGGTCGGCGCCTTCGCCTCGACGGCGTAGGCGTCGCGGTGGCGCACCATCGAGAGGTGGCTGTCCCAGCACGGGATCGAGCAGAAGTAGAGCGGCATCCGGCTGCGGTTGCACGTCGAGACGCTGCACTGGTAGTACGCCGCGCCGTACGCGATCTCCTTGCGGCACTCCGTGCACTTCACCCACATCTCGGCCATGCGCCGAGGGTAGCCCGGAATCGCCGGCTAGCGGGGGCCGCGGCGGCGGCGCAGGAGGAGCAGCACACCGAGTCCGAGCGGAAGCGATCCGGCGGCACTGCGGCCGGCATCACAGCAGCCGCCGGCCGACCCGAAGTCCTCGGGGTCGCAGTCGCTGCCGGGGTCGCCATCGTCGATCGTGATCGGCATCTTGAGCGTCAACACGCGCGTCGGATCCTTGGAGTCGGCGACTTCGACGACGACGAAGTCGTCACCCGCGACCGAATCATTCGTGCAGACGCGGAGGCGGCCGTCGTCGCGGATGGCGGCGGTGCCGTAGCCGGGCTGCGTGATGATCTTGTACGTGTGGTCGGTGTCCTTCGGATCGTTGTCGACGATCATCGTCTCGGCGGCGTGACCGCGAACCGCGCGCAGCGGATCGTACGTCGGCTCGGGACCGCGCGAGACCTTGGTGCCCGCGACCTCCTCGATCCAGTCGACGACCTTGTCAGGACGCGCGTAGATGCCACCCTCGGAGCAGTCGTACTGATTGCTGTCGTAGCCGCGCGAGGTAACACCGCCGAGATACGTCACGCCATCGCTGGTGACGTAGAGCGGACCACCGGAGTCGCCGGGGCAGGTATCGATACCCATTCCGCCGGCACCGAGCTCGCCCGACGGCTTCGCGAGCAAGTTGCAGCCCTGGCTCTTCGTGCAATCGAAGTCGGTGATCGTGGTGATCGCCTCCTGCAGCTCGTTCTTGAAGGTCGTCGCGTTGCGATCGACCGCGCCGAACCCGACGATCGAGACCTGCGATCCGTTCTTGATCCCGAACCGAGCCCACCCGGTCGAGATCGGCCGCGGCGCGAACCGCGAAGGACTCGCGAGCACGACGACAGCGACATCGACGGTGCTGCGATCGCCGCCGGGAAACGCCATCCGCTTGATGACCGGGATGACGTCCCCGTCGCTCATCCGAGCGAGCGACTGCGCACCGACCGCGACCTTCGTAGGGCTCGCCGGATAGGTGCTGATGCAGTGCGCGGCGGTCAACACGACAGTGGGCGCGACCAAGGTCCCGGTGCATTCCTGGAGGCCGTCCGGAGCCAGCATTGCGGCGGCGTCCGGCCACTTGCCGGCAGGCGCATCGGTGCCACCGATCACGGGTGCGTTCCCCGCGCTTGCAGCGAGGGGAAGCAGGAGCAGGCTCACCAGGACACTGCGCATCGATCTGACCATCGCACGACATCCCCCGATCTGGCAGTGAGCTTCTTGGCACTGACTCTCCGGGGGCGATGCTCCAGGTCGCGGACATTGCACGCCGAGTGCACTAGAGTCCCGGGATGCTACGTCGGACCTCCCTGGTGGTCGCGCTTGCCGCCTGTAGCGCCCCCGCGGCGCCGCCAGTCAAACCCGCGACGCCGGTGAGCGACGTCGACCCGGATGGACCCCACAAGGCTGCGGTGATTGCCCAGCTCCAGCCGTTCCTCGATGCCGAGGTCTTGAGCGGGGTCGTCGTCGGCCTCTACGACGCGGGCAAGCGCGAGATCTATGGCTTCGGTGCGGGCCCTGGCGGCAAGCCCCCGACCGGCTCGACGCTGTTCGAGATCGGCTCGGTGACGAAGGTGTTCACCGGCCTCCTCCTCGCAGACGCGGTGCAGCGCCGCGAGGTCACGCTCGACACCCCGCTCTCCGAGCTGTTGCCGCCGGGCATTCCAGTCCCGACCAAGGACAAGATCGCGATCACGCTGAAGCACCTCATGCTCCACAGCTCGGGGCTGCCGCGCCTGCCGCCGAGCCTGACCCAGCCCAAGGCCGATCCGTACGCGAGCTACGGCGAGGAGCAGCTCTATCAGGATCTGATCAAGACCGAGCTCGAGACGCCACCGGGCACGAAGATCGTCTATTCGAACTACGGCGCGGGTCTGCTCGGCCACGCACTCGGTAAGAAGATCGGGGGCGGTTACGCAAGCCTCCTGCGTGACCGCGTGCTGGTCCCACTGGGCCTCAAGGACACCTATCTCGGATTCCCGCCCGGTGCGCCGCACGCCGACGGCACGAACGAGGATCTCCAGCCGATGGTGCCGTGGACCTTCGACGCGCTCGCGGGCGCGGGCGCGATTGTCTCGAACGCGCGCGATCAGCTCACGCTGGTCGACGCCGAGCTCGATGCCGCGGCCGGTTCCAAGCTGCCGCTCCGCGCGCCGATGCGGCTCACCCAGGAAGCTCAGCTCGACGAAGTCGGCGCCAACGCGGGCCTCGGCTGGGTGATCGATCGCGAAGGGCGCTACTGGCACAACGGCGGCACCGGCGGGTTCCACGCGTTCGTTGGCTTCGATCCGAAGTCGCGCCGAGGTGTCGTGATCCTCGCGGCGACCTCGACCTCGCTCGTCGATCATCTCGCGAACAGCCTGTACAAGATCCTCGCGAACGAGCTCCCGACGCCGGTGACGTTTCCGGGCCCCGAGCAGCTCACCCCGCTCGCCGGTACCTATGACTTCTCGGGCACCCAGCTAGTCATCACCGCGGTCGGCAAGCGCCTCTACATCGAGGGGCCGGGCGAGCCGCGCCACCGCCTCTTGCCGCTCTCGCCGACCGAGTTCTTCCTCGAGCCACTGCAAGCGGTCGTCGTGTTCCAGAAGGAAGGCGACCAGGTAGTGCGCATCGTGTTCGCGATCGGCGATCACACGCTGACCGCGTCACGCGTGAAGTGATCAGGGGCAGGGCGTATTGGCGACGGGCTTCGTCGTGCTCTTGAGCCACATGTCCGCGCACGTCGTCGGGTCGTAGCCGGTCACGCTCTTGATGGTGTCGAGCATGTCGCTCATGTGCGCCGCCTTGCCCGCGTGCGCCGTGTAGAACGCCTTGAGCGCCAGGTCGAGCATGCCAGCGCCGAGCTCACCGGCGCCGAGCTTGAGCGCGACGGCGCGATAGAAGAACGCACCGCGGATGTACGGTGCGTTGGTGAACAGATCGTCGTCGATGATGTCGATCGCGTTGCAGCTCTGCGGCCACACCTTCGCGGTCGCGCTGATTCCGTTGAGCTCGGTCGCGTAGCCCGCCCACACGGTCGCGCCCACCGACGGTGCAACGACATCGAGCGCACGGCCCGCGAGATACGTGACGGTTCCCTCGGACAGCACGAAGTCCTCCCAGCACGCGAGGCGGATGCCGTCGCCGAACCAGCCGTGCGCGGCCTCGTGCGCGTTCGTCTCGTGATCCGCGAGGGCGCTCGACGAGATGTGCCACATCGGATGGTGCTCCATGCCGCCGAGCGCACCGGCGCCCCAGCGGACGCTGACGGTGCCGACCCTGGTGCCGAACCGATACGGGCCGATATTCTTCTCGAGCCAGTCAAACACCGCGCGCAGGTGCGTGCCGCCGGTCGTCGCCGCCGTCAGCTCCGTCGGCCGGTACCACATCGAGACCGAGGTTCCGGCGGTCGTCGTGCCGAGCGGCAGCTCGGTGTACGCGTCGATGCTCCATGCGATCTGGTAGGACGGTGCCTCGGTCAGCACCGGCGGATAGACCGCCATCTTGCCCGCGGGGACGCCGGTCAGCTCGAGGCTGATCGTCAGCCCGTCGTCGGGACGCGAGTGACAGGGGAACAGGTTGCCGCAGTGGTACGGCCATACGAGCGTGAAGCCCGCGGCGGCCGCGCCCTCGAAGCCGGCGTGGTGCTTGTAGTGGAACGCGACCGTCACGACGAGCGGCGCCTCGCTCGCGGGCAGCGCGAGATCGATCGTGTGGTCGTTCGCGTGCAGCATCGCACCCGGCGCGGTGACCGCCGCGAACGCGAGGGGAGCAGCGTCGAGCGTCACCGAGTCGATCGTCAGGTCCCCGACCTCGAGCGTGGCGCCCGGCTCGGCGCTCGGTGCGAACGTGATCGTTGCCGTCGCCGACAGTGCGCTGACGTCATACGCGAGCTTGGTGTCGACGAGCTCGCGCGCGGGATTCGCGGTCGGCAGGATCGCGACGGGCGCGTCGGGCGTGTCATCGCCTCCGTCGTCGCCGCCGCACGCCGCGACCAGGAGACCAAGACCAAGACCGAGACCGAGACCGAACCGCGCTGGCATCGCGGCGGACGATGCCGGCGCACGGCGCGCCGATCAAGGACAAAGGGACCTAGTACGCAGGGACGCTGGGATCGACGTCACGCGACCACGCGTCGATGCCGCCCGCGAGGTTGTAGACGTTCGTGAAGCCTTCCTTGAGGAAGTGCTCCGCCGCCGCGCGGCTGCGATTGCCGTGGTGACAGGAGAACGCGATGTGCGAGTCCTTCGGCAGCTTCTCGGCCTCGGCCATCGCCGCGTCGTCGAGCAGCTTCGATCCGGGGATCACGGCGATCGTGCGCTCCTTGTCGGTGCGGACGTCGTAGAACGCCTTGATCTTGCCGCTGTCGAGCAGCGCCTTGAGCGCCTTCGCGTCGATCTGGCGGACCGCGGCGGGGCGGTTCGGGTTGTCCATTTTGAAGCCCGCACCGTCGGTACC